>NZ_JBMIOP010000036.1:0-11526 GCF_049197365.1 Mycobacterium sp. THU-M104 | reverse complement strand
ATCTCAGATGTCTCAAACAACACAGGGACCCGATCATCGCTTCTACCAGCTAGTTTTGTCACCAGCTGACGCTAAAACGACTGAAACATCTAACCTTGGCCAACTCTGTGGCACCGCCGTTTTCCCAGTGCCGGATGTGGTGGACGTGCAGACCGCGGGTGGCGCCACAGCCGGGGACCGCGCACGTCCGGTGGCGGTGCTCGAGGGCGCGGCGCAGCCGCCGGCTGATCGTGCGCGCGGCCCTGCCGGCGCCGATGGGCTGGCCGTCGCGTTCGAACCAGACCTCGCAGGTGGCATCACAGGTCAGGTATCGGCGTTCGGCGCCGGTCAGTGCGGGGCCCAGATGCAGCGCAGCCGCGCGCTGGGCGACGTCGAGGTGGACCACCACCGTGGTGTGCTGCCCGTGGGGGCGGCGGGTGGCCTCGACATCCCAGCCGGTCTCGACCAGGCGCAGACACGCCTCCAGGGTGCCCGGCATCGGCGGCGCGCCCTCGGCGTGGCACTCGCCGTCGCCGCGGTCGTGTTTGTACTCGGTGATCAGCGCATCCCGATGCGCGCCCAGCGCGGCGTCGAACGTCGCCGCATCCAGATGCCCCAGTGTGATCCGCCAACAGGTCAACTCCTCGCCGGTGGTTTTGGTGATCGAGGGCTGCGGGCGCGGGTCGGGTTCGGGGCGCGGCTCGAGGTTGACCGCGGTGCGCAACTGGTTGACCGTGGCGCTACGCGCCAACTGCTCGTAATGCTCATCGGATCCCTGCCCGGCGCGCGCGGTAATGACCCCGACCTGATCCAACGACAGCCGGCCCTCCCGCAGGCCCTGCACGCAGCGCGGAAACTCCTCCACCCGCCGCGCCACGGTGGTGATCGTATGCGCATTCGTCGAGGACACACCGAGTTTCCAGGCCGCCAACGCCGCCACCGACCGCGCGCCGGTGGCACCGCACAACTCGTCACGCTCCATCTCCGCGGCGATCTCCACGATGCGCCCATCAAGGGCATTACGCTGACCCGCCAACTCCGACAACTCGTCAAACAACACCGCCAAACGCTCCTTCGGGGGAATCGCCCCCGATCCCAACGACGCGGTCAACGAAGCGGTCAAGCACATGACCCCATCAAAGCAGCAGGCACCGACGACCCCCGGCCGCCGATCCATGCCGCGGCCACCACAACCCCCGCACTGGCGACGAGGTTGCCGCCATGGTCGTGCCAAGCGCTGAAGGCACAGCCCGCACGGCAATCTCGGCGCGGCCGCCCCGCAGCCTACGGCTCCAACACCACCTTGCCCAGCACCCCGCCGTCGGCCAAACACTTCAGCGCCGCCTGCGCCTCTGACAGCGGATACCGTTGCGGCGAGGGCGGTTTCAGACCCAGACGAACGAGCTGCTCAAGCCCCCAGGAGAACAGCGCCGCAGAGCCGGGCACCTTGTTGAGGTACTCGCCCCACGCCACCCCCACGATGCTGACGTTGCGCAGCAGCAACCGGTTCACCTTGACGGTGGGGATGCTGCCCGCGGCGAAACCGATGACCAGCAGCTTGCCGTCGATGGCCAGCACGCGCACCGCGTCGTCGAAGGCCGGGCCACCGATGGGGTCCACCACGATGTCCACGCCCCGGCCGCCGGTGTACGCGCGCACCTCGGCGGCCCAGTCGCCGGACAGGGGCAGTACCAGGTCGGCGCCCAGCGAGGAGACGTAGTCGGTTGCTGCCGTGCGGTGCAACACCGCCAGCACCTTTTTCGCGCCCATCGCCCGGGCCACCTGGATCGCCGCCGTCCCCACCCCGCCGGCCGCGCCGAGCACCAGCACCGTGTCACCCGGCCGCATTGCGGCCCGGCGGGCCAGCGCGAAATACATCGTGTTGTAGTTCACCAACAGCGACACCGCCTCGGCGTCGTCGAGTTCGGCGGGGCTGCGCATCACGTTGGGCACCGGAACGGCGACCTGCTCCGCGTAGGCACCCAGGATGCCGAACGCCGAAACCCGTTCACCCACTGTGAAACCCGAACCCGCCGGCGCCGAATGCACGACACCGGCGGCTTCCATGCCCGGAACGAACGGAGGCGGCAACTTCAGCTGGTATTCGCCCTTGCTCAGCAGCAGATCCGGAAAGCACACCCCGGCCGCCCGCACGTCGATGATGACGTGGTCAGGATCCTCGGCGAGCTCGTCGATATCGGTGTAGGCGATACCGGACGGACCCGACAAGCGCTGGACGACACAGGCCTTCACGGCCCCAGGCCCCTACGGCCGCTACAGCTTGAATTCCGCCTTTTTCGCCGCCGACAGGTCGGTGATCTCACCCCAGTGGGCGGCGACGTCCTGCACCGACGGGGGTTTGTCGAAGCTGGCGCCCTCGTTGCCGAACAGCGCCACCCGCTGCACCTTGCCGCCGCCGACGATGAACACCGAAGCGGTGTCCGCGCACTCCTCGGTGCACAGGTAGGCCACCACCGGTGCGACGTACTCGGGCGTAAGCTTCTCCAGCACCTCCTTGGGCATGATGTCCTCGGTCATCCGGGTGGCTGCGATCGGCGCCACCGCGTTGGTGTGGATGTTGTACTTGGCCCCTTCCTGGGCCAGCGTGTTGATCATGCCGACCAGGCCGAGTTTGGCCGCGCCGTAGTTCGCCTGGCCGAAGTTGCCGAACAGCCCGCTGGTCGAGGTGGCGACGACGACCCGCCCATAGCTCTGCTCGCGAAAATGCGGCCATGCGGCGCGCAGCACGTTGTACCCGCCGTAGAGGTGGACTTTGAGCACGGCGTCCCAGTTCTCGAACGTCATCTTGTGGAACGTGCCGTCGCGCAGGATCCCGGCGTTGCTCACCACACCGTGCACGGCGCCGAACTCGTCGATCGCGGTCTTGATGATGTTGGCCGCGCCGGCGGAGTCTGCGACGCTGTCGTAGTTGGCCACCGCCCGGCCCCCCGCCGCGCGGATCTCGTCGACGACCTGGTCGGCCATCGCGGACCCGGCGCCCGTGCCGTCGCGTGCTCCGCCGAGGTCGTTGACCACGACGCTGGCGCCCTCCTTGGCGAGGGTGAGGGCGTACTCGCGCCCGAGACCTCCGCCCGCTCCGGTGACGATGACGACGCGATCCTGCACTCCGGGCATCAGGTTCCTTTCGAGTGGTTGAGAGGGGCTAAAACGTCAATGTCAGAACAACTTTCGGGCCATCTTGAACGCCCGTTCAGTGTAGGGCGGGTAGATGAAGCGGGACAGGTCGGGCCGAGTGGGCTTGGTCAGCACCGACTTGCGGTGGCTGAACTCCTCGAACCCGAAGCGGCCGTGGTAGGCGCCCATCCCCGAGGTGCCGACCCCGCCGAAGGGCAGTTTGGCCGTCGACACCTGGAAGGCCAGGTGGTTGACCAGCATGCCGCCCGCCGGCACCTCCTTGATCACCCGCTCCCGGGTGGCCCGCGACTTGGTGAACAGGTAGGCGGCCAGCGGCTTGGGCCGCGCATTCACGAAATGTATTGCGTCGTCCAAGTTTTGGGCGGTGACGACCGGAAGGATGGGCCCGAAGATCTCGTTGCACATCAGCGGCCCGTCCAAGTCGGGGTCGACCACCACCGTCGGCTGGATGCGCAGGGTCGAGGCGTCGCAGTCACCGCCGACGGCGACCCTGCCGTCCTTGCCGGACAGGTAGCCCTTGAGCCGGTCGAACTGGCGCTGGTTGACGATCTTCATTCCGGGGGCAGACTCCTTGGACCGGAACTTCGTGATGGCCGCGCCGATCTTGTCCACCAGCTCGTCGCGAATCTTCACGTCGGCCAGCACGTAGTCGGGCGCCACGCACGTCTGCCCGGCATTGAGCAGCTTCATCCAGGCGATCCGCTTGGCGGCGACGTCGATGTCGGCGTCGGCGGCGACGATCACCGGGCTCTTGCCGCCCAGCTCCAGGGTGACCGGTGTCAGGTGGGGCGCCGCCCCTTCGTAGACCTTGCGGCCGATCTCGGTCCCGCCGGTGAACATCACCCGGTCCAGGCCCTGCGCGATCAGCGCCTGACTCACCGAGCCGTCGCCCTCGACGACCGCGATCGCGTCGCGATCCAGATAGCGGGGCACCAGCTCGGCCATCAGGTGCGAGGATGCGGGGGCCATCTCGGACGGCTTGAGAATGGCGGCGTTGCCCGCCGCGATCGCGCCGACCGCGGGCCCCAGCGTCAGGTAGAACGGGTAGTTCCAGGCGCCGATGATCAACACGGTCCCGAACGGCTCGTACTCGATCCAGCCGCGGCCCGGCAGCTGCGCCAACTCGAGCAGCACCTGCTTGCGGCGCGTCCAGCGCCGCAGGTTCTTGGCCGCGAACTTCGCCTCGCCCGCGGTCGTCGCGATATCGGCGATGTACGCCTCGAACGGATTGCGGTCCAGGTCGTCGGCGAGCGCGGCGGCGAGGGAGGCCTCGTTCTCCTCCATCATTTTCTGCAGCGCCAGCAGTTGGCTTTGGCGCCACGCGATGTCGCGGGTGCGCCCGGTGGCGAAGGTCTTGCGGAGCCGGTCGACCGTTGCGGCGACGTCGACGGGCGCGGCGGATGGGCCCCCGTTGGTGGATGCGGGTGTCTTCGGTACAACCGATTCGGTGGTCATCGTTGTCCTTCCTGAGCGAAGGAGCCGCGAGGTCGCGCGGGCCGCTCATCGGTGATACCCGCGATCCTAGCCATCCGGTTGGGAGAGCAATAGGAAGGATCTGAACGCCTGCCCGGCGTCCCGGTGCGAGACGCTACACACGCTCCGCGGTCACGAAGTCGGAGAACGCACCCTTGTCGTCGGCGAACGGGACGCCCGCGATCCAGCGGTTCAGCCGGCGCATCTCGTCGACGGCGGCTTGCGACCGGGCCCGCCAGCCGTGCTCGTTGAGCCAGTCGGCGACATGGGCGCGGTCCTCGTCGCGGTACATCAGTTCCCCGACGTCGATCGTCTCTTCCAGCCCGATCTCGTCGGCCACCTTCTTGAACCGCGCACGCATCTGCTGGCGCCGCTCCTCGGCGTGGACGGGCGCGGTTTCGGCGGACACTCGGCTGCCGGGCACGCTGAGCTCGCTGACCTGCGCGAACAGCCGGTCCTGGGCGTCGGCCGGCAGGTACATCAGCAGCCCCTCGGCCAGCCACGCGGCCGGCGCCGCGGGGTCGAAGCCCGCCTCGCGCAGCGCGGCCGGCCAGTCCTGGCGCAAATCGATGGCGACCTCCCGGCGGTCGGCCGACGGCGTGACGCCGTTGTCGGCCAGCGTCGTGGACTTGAAGTCCAGCACTTGGGGCTGGTCGATCTCGTAGAGCGTCGTGCCTGCCGGCCAGTCCAGCCGGTAGGCACGCGAGTCCAGTCCCGAGGCCAGGATGACGACCTGCCGGATCCCGGCCGCCATCGCCTCGGTGAAGTACGCATCGAAGAAGTGCGTACGCACCGCCTGGTAGCTGCGCATGTGGTGCAGGTGGGCGGCCGAGTCGGCATCGATCGCCTCGACCTTGGCCACGACGGCCGGGTCGAGCATCTTCTCCCAGAGCACGTTCGCGCCGGAGTTGCCGACCAGCAACTTGGCGTACGGGTCGCAGATCAGCGCGTCGGGCCGCTCGGTCTCGACGGCCCGCGCCGCGGCCACCATCACCGCGGTGGAGCCGACGCTGGTCTTGATATCCCAGGTGTCGTCGTTGGTGCGTAGTGAGCTCATGCGGCGTTCCTCTGCTTGGCGTTCTTGGCGGGTTTGACGTTCAGTCGGACGGCGCGCCGAGGCGTGCGCGCAGCAGCGTGCTGCTGACGGCCTCCTCGGCCAGGTCTTCGGGTACCGGTCGGCCCAGCCGGGCCATCTCGTCGCGGTTGTTGACCGCGTCCACCGCCCAGCCGTGCCCGGTCAGCCACTCGCCCGCGTCGGAACGGTCGGGCTCGTGGTAGGTCAGCGCCTGCACGTTGACGTCGAGACCGAGGCGCTCGCGCATGCGCAGCCACCGCTGCGTGTTGGCGCGCGAATTCAGGCCGAACGCCTCGACGGCGATCCGGCTGCCCGGCGCGCTGAGCACGGTGACCATCTCGAAGAGCCGGTCCTGGGCGTCACTGGGCAGATACGGGAGCAGGCCCTCGGCGAGCCAGGCGGTCGGACGGCTCGAGTCGAAGCCCGCCTCGCGCAGCGCCGCCGGCCAGTCGTCGCGCAGGTCGACCGGCACCGGGCAGCGCCGGGCGGTGGGGGCGGCGCCGTGCGACGCCAGGATTCCGCTCTTGTACTCGAGCACCTTGGGCTGGTCGATCTCGTAGACCGCGGTGCCCGCCGGCCAGTCCAGCCGGTAGGCCCGGGAGTCCAGTCCGGCCGCCAGGATCACCACCTGGCGGATCCCGGCGCGCATGGCCCCGCCGAAGTACTCGTCGAAGAAGTGGGTGCGCACGGCCTGGTAGTCGACGCCGAGGCGGTGCACTCGCCGCCCGTGTTCGTCACCGTCGAGCCAGGTCAAATCGGGGTCGGCCAGCCGGGCCCAGGCCGGGCCCGCCGACGACACCAGCAGTGCGGCGAATTCGTCGCGGATCAGCGGATCGGGTCCGGCGGTTTCCACCGCCCGGGACGCAGCAACCCCCAATGCGGTCGCACCGACGAGTTCGGTGATTGTCCAGGAGTCGCCCGCGGTCCGTCGCGAAGTGGGCGGCGCGGGTTCCGACGAGGACCCTGCGGAGGAGTAGTCGTCGAGTTCAGTCATGACCAGTCCAGCATACGCGAATAAGTTAGGCAAGCTATGCGCTTGTGCGCGATGTCACTGCCCTGGCGGCGGCCCACCGTCGGCGGCGCCGACGCCGGCGAACGCCCGGACGACCGGGAACCCCTCCCCCGCGAAGCCGCGGCTCCGCGGCCCAGGGTGTGAGCTGCGCCGCAGTGTTGTGCGGCGTGGCTAATTTATAGTGCAACAGTTGCTGGAGCGGATGATCTTTGTGGCGCGCCTGCTCGGTGATTGTCGAATGTCGCAAGGCCCACGACAGAGAGGGTGGCGTCGAATGGCGCAGGGCAAGACCGCCACCGATTCCGCGCGGGGCCCGCGCATTCTCTCCCACGCGGCGGGGCGGTTCGCCGGCTGGCTGCGCGCAAGCCGCCTCGGATTGTTCTGCATCGCGGTCGCGGTGGGGATGGCCGCCGGGATCGGCGCGGTGGGGTTTCGGTACCTGATCTTCGGCTTCACCTGGCTGGCGACCGGGCATGACGAGTTCGGCCAGCAGGGCTGGGTGGGCAGCGGCCACCTGCCGTGGCTGGGGGTCGGGTTCTTCGTCGCCGTCCCCGCGCTCGGCGGACTGCTGTACGGCCCGCTGATCGCCCGCTTCGCCCGCGAGGCCCGAGGCCACGGAGTGCCCGAAGTCATGATCGCCGTGGCCGAGAACGGCGGCCGGATCCGCCCACAGGTGACGGTGGTCAAGGCGCTCGCGTCGGCGCTGTGCATCGGCTCGGGCGGCTCGGTCGGCCGGGAGGGGCCGATCGTGCAGATCGGCGCGGCCCTGGCGTCGAGTATGGGCCAGTGGGTCCGGATGCCGGAGAACCGGCTGCGGGTGCTGGTGGCCTGCGGCGCCGCCGGCGGGATCTCGGCGACCTTCAACGCCCCCATCACCGGGGTGTTCTTCGCCGTCGAGCTGATCCTGCGGGAACTCTCGGTCGAGGCGATCTTCACGGTCATGCTCTCGTCGATGGTCGCCGACGTCATCGCCCGCGTCTTCTTCGGCGCCGCACCGTTTTTGACCCGGCTACCCGCCGGCATCGGGCTCGACCACATCGCCAACTACCTGTTGATCGCGGCGCTCGCGGCGCTCGCCGGGCTGATCGGGATCGTCTTCAAGAACCTGTTGTACAAGACCGAGGATTTGTGCGACCGGGTGTGGGGCCAGCGGCCCGACTGGGCGCGGCCCGCGGTCGGAGGGATCGTGCTCGGGCTCCTGTTGCTCGCCGTGCCGCAGCTGTACGGGGTGGGCTATCCCGTCATGTACGCGGCCTTCGCCGGCCACTACGCGCTGTGGTTCCTGATGATCCTGGCAGCGGGCAAGATGGTGGCGTGCGGGCTGACGATCGGCATCGGCGGCTCGGGCGGGGTTTTCGCGCCCTCGCTGTTCATCGGGGCAACCTCCGGCATGGCGTTCGGCATGGTCGTCCACCAGCTGATCGGCCCGGCGGCCGGCAACCCCGCGCTCTACGCGATCGTCGGCATGGGCGCAGTGTTCGCCTCGGCCGCGCGAGCCCCGCTGACCGCGCTGGCCAGCACCGTGGAGATGACCGGCGACTTCACGCTGACCCTGCCGGTCATGCTGGCCGTGGCCGTCGGCACGACGGTGTCGCGGACGCTGTCCTACGGCACCATTTACACCACCAAGCTGCTGCGCCGCGGCATCGACATCGACCGTCCGACGCCCACCCACGCATTCGCCCACCTGACCGCCGCAGACGCCATGCACCCGTTCACCGTTCCGCTGGACCTGGGCGGAACACACCCCGACGATCAGGACTGGACGTCAGGGCTGGGGCCGGTCACCCGCGTGCGCCATCCGCAGGCACTGTTCGCCAACGACAGCCTGGCCCAAGCGTTGCGGCAGCTGGTCCTCTACGGCCGCGACGGGCTGCCGGTCATCGACACCGACGAGCGGCGCGTCCAGGGCTGGCTGACCAACCAGGACGTGCTGCGCGCGGTGGCGACGCACCTGGCCGATTCCTATCCCGACATCGCGGCCAGCCATCAGGCCGCCGAATGGGCCGACCCGAAAGCGATTACGGCCGAACATGATCCGCGCAGCCAGCTGTCCGGATATAGCATCGTCGAGTACACCCTGGGTCCGAACTCGGCCGCGGTCGGGCGCAACCTCGGCGAACTGGACTGGCCGCCTGGGCATTACCCGGTGTCGGTCGTCCACCAGCGCCAGCTGATGGACGCCGACGTCGCCGTCGCACTGGAGCCCGGAGACCGGGTCAACATCCTCGTACCGACCAACGACGCACCCGAGCGTTCGGTTGCCGCGTCCGACAACGGGGCCTGACCGTCGGCGCCGCGTCAGCCGCGGGCGCTGCGGGCGGCGTCGCGCTCGCTCGAAGAACCCTCGTGCGTCAGCGTGCCGCCCGCACTCTCCAAATGCGCCCGCACGAACCATTGGAACTTCTCCAGCGACGCGGCGTGGCCGATCAACATGTCCTGGGTGACGGGATCGAGTTCCCCGGTCTCGTCGATCGCCTTGCGCAGATCCTCGATCACGCCGGTGTAGACGAGGTCCAGCGCCGCCAGATGGGCCTGCACGCAGTCGCGCCCCACCGAGTAGTCGTCCCACGTGCGGTCGTTGACGATCGCCCCCGGCGTGCCCTGCGGAGACGCCCCCAGGGCGGCGATGCGCTCGGCGACCTCGTCGGCGTAGCCCCGCACCGCCTCCACCTGCGGGTCGATCATCTCGTGCACCCCGATGAAGTTGGGGCCCACCACGTTCCAGTGAATGTGTTTGAGCGTCAGATGCAGATCGTTGTAGGTGCTCAGCTGCTTCTGCAGCAGTTCGGCGAGCCGCGCCCCCTGCGTGTCGGTCAGTCCCGGAATGGTGAACTGTGTCATTCGATTTCTCCCCTGCGTTCGCACACGGTCACGTTCCCCGGCGGGTACCCGACCCGGCCCGTGGGTAATCCCGGCGCATCACAGTCCGCTGATGTGCTGCACCGGCAGCCGCGCCCCGCGGCGCGGTTCGCGGGCCAGCCCGCTGGCATACAGCAGTTGGACCACCCGATGGCGGTGGGGCCGCATCGGCTCCAGCAACTCGTGCATCGCCGCGTCGTCGATCGGGCGGCCCAGCAGCGTCCAGCCGATCATCTTCGACACGTGGTAGTCGCCCACCGACAGCGCATCGGCGTCACCGAACGCCCGCTGCGCGGTCTCGGCCGCGGTCCACACCCCGACGCCCGGCAGCGAGGTGAGTGCCGCACGCGCCTGCGCCGCCGGGCGCGACGCCAGACGTTCCAGCGAGTCGGCCCGGCGCGCGCACGACACCACCGTCTGCGCGCGCCGCGGGTCGACGTTGGCGCGGTGGAACTCCCACGACGGGATGCCGCGCCAGATCTCGGCCGGGGGCTGTACCCGCATGCCGGGCGGCGCCGGACCCGGGGCCGGCGTACCGTACCGCGACACCAGCAGGCGCCACGACCGGAATGCGTCGGCGCCGGGGACCCGCTGCTCGATGACGGCCGGGATCAAGGCTTCCAGGACCTGACCGGTGCTGCCCAGGCGCAGGTGCGGGACCCGTCGGTGCGCGGCAGCGACCGTCGGGTCGCTCGGCACGAAGTCCGAGGCGTCGTCGTCGGCGCCCAGCATCGCGGGCAGCATCTCGACGAACTGCGGCGCCCCGGCGCCCCACTCCACGCAGTGCACCGAGTTCGGCGACGATCGCACGATCCGGGCGGCGACGGGGCCGGCGGGCAGCAGGCAGGCCCGCCACACGGTGCCGTCGCCCATGACCTGGAAGCACGGGTCCCCGGGCCCTCGCCGCAGCGGGGCCAGGGTGGTCGTGAAGTCGAGCGGCCCCGGGAACGCGACGGTGCGCTCGCTTCGCACGTGTTTCCTCCGATCCCGGCGACGCCGGCTCGATTGACCGTCGAGCGTCCCCAGGACAGTATTGCGATGTGACGACGCCGTTCGACGATCCGCAGGGCGAACTGGCCTGGATGTTCTTCCAGAGCACCAGCGAAGGCGGCGATCTGGACGAGGGCTTCTCGCTGCTGAGCGACGACTTCACCTATTGGACCCTGTATACCCGCACGTCCTGCGACAAGGAGACGTTCCGGCGAGCGATCGAACGGCGCAAACGCGACCTCGAAGTCACCGTCGACCTGGTGCGCTGCGTCAACGATGGCGACACGGTGGTGGTGGAGGCGCAGGCCACCGGCACCACCGACGGAATCGCCTACGACAGCCCGTTCGTGTGCATTGTGGACACCCGCGAGGGGCTGATCGTCTCGATGCGCCTCTACAGCGACACCCGCGCGCAGGCCGCGGCGATGCCGGGGTGGGTCCCCTACTGAGCGGA
The DNA here is from genome assembly GCF_049197365.1 of Mycobacterium sp. THU-M104. Classification (NCBI taxonomy): domain Bacteria; kingdom Bacillati; phylum Actinomycetota; class Actinomycetes; order Mycobacteriales; family Mycobacteriaceae; genus Mycobacterium; species Mycobacterium sp. THU-M104. The sequence goes on along the minus strand of NZ_JBMIOP010000036.1, from coordinate 525 downwards.
CACGCTGATGTCGGCCTTGTCGGGGTAGAACGCGACATGTCCGGCGATGGCCGCGACGGCGGGGTAGGGCTTTTCGTAGGTCCAGATCACGTCGTCGACGGTGTCCCCGGGGCCGGTGCTCACGCTGTAGTAGCCGGCCTCGCCCTTGAAGGGGCAGTAGGTACTGGTGTCAGTGCGGATCAGCTTTTCGGTGACCACGTCGTCCATCGGAATATAATGCACGACAGGCAAACTGGCCTCGCGCAGCTGCAGCGCCGCGGCGGTGTCCGCGATCAGCTCGCCGTTGACGCGCACCTGCACCCGCCCCGGGGTGGGCTCGATCGTGATCGGGTGCCCGGCGCTGGGCTCTTTGATTTCGGGGTGGCTCATGGTCGTTACCTCCTGGCGAGTGTGCGTGGTGCACGGCCCCCACCGAGCCTAGGCGCGATTAGTGGTCTTGCCCGTTAATCCGTCGGGCCCGTTCGCTGGGGTGTCGAGACTGCGGTGGCAGCGCCGAAACGCGAAAAAAGTAGCGCTGAGCACAGT
>NZ_JBMIOP010000015.1:0-34572 GCF_049197365.1 Mycobacterium sp. THU-M104 | reverse complement strand
GTGCGTGGTTTATGTCTCGCGGAACTCCCGGGCGTACTACAGGCTGTAGTTTTCGGTGCCTTACGATCGGACACGTGCTGATGCGCCTGGTGGATCTACTCCCGCGTCCGAGCCTGCGCGCTCAGCGCGTCATCGCCGCGCTGGTGGTCCTCACCCAGGGCGGCATCGCCGTCACCGGCGCGATCGTCCGCGTCACCGCGTCCGGGCTCGGCTGCCCGACCTGGCCGCAGTGCTTTCCGGGCAGCTTCACGCCGGTGGCCCACGCCGCGGTTCCGCGCATCCACCAGGCGGTCGAGTTCGGCAACCGGCTGATCACGTTCGCGGTGGTCATCACCGCGGTGCTGGCCGTGCTGGCGGTGACGCGGGCCCGCCGGCGCCGCGAGGTCCTGGTGTATGCGTGGCTGATGCCGGTGTCGACCGTGGTGCAGGCGGTCATCGGCGGCATCACCGTGCGGACCGGACTGCTGTGGTGGACCGTGGCCGTCCACCTGCTGACCTCCATGACGATGGTGTGGCTGTCGGTGCTGCTCTACGCCAAGATCGGCGAGCCGGACGACGGGGTGCCGCGCCGGTGGGTGGCCCGGCCGCTACGCGCGCTCACCGCGCTGATCGGGGCGGATCTGGCGGCGGTGCTGGTCACCGGCACGCTGGTGACGGCCGCCGGCCCGCACGCGGGCGACCGCAGCCCCAGCCGCACGGTGCCGCGGCTGAAAGTCGAGATCGACACCCTGGTGCACGCGCACTCCTCGCTGCTGGTCGCCTACCTGGCGCTGCTGGCCGGCCTGGGCTTCGGCCTGCTGGCCGTCGGCGCGTCGCGGCCCATCCTGCTGCGCCTCGGCGTGCTGCTGGCGCTGGTGTGCGTGCAGGCGGGCGTCGGCACCGCGCAATACTTCACCGGGGTCCCCGCCGCCCTGGTCGCGGTGCACGTGGCGGGCGCCGCCGCGTGCACCGCGGCCACCGCGGCGCTGTGGGCGTCACTGCGGGAACGGGTGCTTGGACGGGCCGAGCCCGAGCCGGTCGCACGCTGACTCCACGGCCAGCGCGAACCCGCGCTCGGCGAGGTCGCGGGCGCCGGGCTCCAACCGCCGCCAGCCCAGCGACGGCTCCACCAGTTGTAGTTCCAGCAGGCACGGGTCGCGGTGGTCGCCGACGATGTGGGCGCGCGCGTAGAGCAGCTCGCGTTGCGCGTGGCCCGTCCGGGCGGCCGCGGCGGCCAGCGCGGCCGCGCCGACCGCCCAGACCTCCGGGTCCGGCTCGGCCCCAACCAGCGCGCGTCCCCGCAGCGTGAACGCGTGGGACAGCTCGCCGCCGAGAAAGACCAGCACCGACTCGGGCGACGCATCGCAGGCTTGCAGCAGCACGCTGCGACCCGCGCGGTGCAACTCCCCCGCATCCGCCAAGGCCGAGACGCGGTCGGCGCGGCGGCGGCTCCCGGTGCCCACGGCCGGGCCGACGAAAACGTGCCCGCTGCGCGGCAACCGGATACGTTCTCCCGGCGCGAAGAATTCCCCCGGCACCGTCGGCACGCCTGCCTGCGCCAAGTCGGCCAGATAGTGCCGGTCGGCGTTCCAGGCCACCACGGCAAGCGGGTTGAGCACGTTGGCCAGCCCGCCCATCCAGTCCAGAAAGGCGTCGAGCCGCTCGGCATAGTCGCTGGTGGCCCGCAGGATCACCAGGTCGGCTTGATTGGTTTCCGGGTCGTCCCAGGACAGCCAGCGTGCGTGCAGGCCGCGGTGGCGCAGCGCGGCAACAAGCCCCGCGTCGTCGCCGTCGCCGGTGACGTGCCGCGGGCAGCCCGCCAGCACGATACGCGGATGGAAGAGGTCCGGCCGGGCGAGCTTCATTGCCCGGCATGATAGGCCCATGCACGCAATAGAAGTGGCCCACACGGGCGGTCCCGAAGTCCTGCGCTACGTCGACACCCCGCGGCCCGCCCCGGGCCCCGGCCAGCTGCTGATCCGGACCGAGGCCATCGGGGTCAACTACATCGACACCTACTTCCGATCGGGGCTCTATCCGCGCGAGCTGCCGTTCATCGTCGGCTCCGAGGTGTGCGGCACCGTCGTGGAGACCGGCGCGAACACCCACGGTTTCGGTGCGGGCGACCGGGTGGTCACGGCGACGGCCTCCGGCGGGTACGCCGAGTTCGCCACCGCACCGGCCGCGTTGACCGCGAGGGTGCCCGACGGCGTGAGCCCCGAGGTCGCGGCGTCGGCGCTACTCAAGGGCGTGACGGCGCATTACCTGCTGAAATCGGTGTATCCCGTGGACACGGGCGACACGATTCTGGTGCACGCCGGCGCCGGTGGGGTGGGACTGATCTTGACGCAGTGGGCCCGCCTGCTGGGTGCCCGGGTGATCACCACGGTGTCGACGCCGGAGAAGGCGCGGATGTCGCGGGACGCCGGCGCGGCCGAGGTGCTGTCCTACCCCGACGACGCCGCCGCGTTCGGCCGTCAGATCCGCGCGCTGACCGGCGGCGCGGGGGTGGCGGCGGTCTACGACGGGGTGGGCGCCAGCACGTTCGACGCCAGCCTGGCCAGCCTGGCCGTGCGCGGCACCCTGGCGTTGTTCGGCGCCGCGAGCGGTCCCGTTCCGCCCGTCGACCCGCAGCGGCTCAACGCCGCCGGGTCGGTGTTCTTGACCCGGCCCGGGCTGGCGCACTTCGTCCGCACCGGCGACGAATTCGCCTGGCGGGCCTCGGAATTGTTCGACGCGATCGGTAGCGGCGACCTCACCATCGAGGTCGGCGGGCGATACCCGCTGGCCGAAGCCTCCCGTGCCCACGAGGATCTGCAGGGCCGCAGGACCGCGGGCTCGCTCGTGCTACTGCCGTAGCGGGCGAAGCCGCCGCGAGCGCCGGGCCAGCACTAGCGGCGTCGACCTGAAAAGGTCGGCGCGTCGATGCGCGGTCGGACGTTGCCGAGCCGCGACGATGGCCCTCAATACCCTTGTTGCGGAAGGGCCCTTGTTGCGGAAGGGCCCTTGTTGCGGAAGGGCCCTTGTTGCGGAAGGGATTGAGGCCATCGTGTTTGGCCCTGTGGGCGAACAGATCCACGGCCGAACCGGTGGCACGCCAGCGGCGCCGCCGCCCTGATCACGTCGGTGCCGACCGTCGTCTGGGTCATCGCGTACGGCCTTTCCCGCCGCGCTTCGACCCTCGGGCATACGGACCTGGCGCGCCAGCGTCCCTGTTCCCCCGGAACCGCGTCGTTGGACCTTGCACGAACCCACACGAAGACGTCGGACCAGAGAGCAGCCAGCGTTGCCGCCGAACCGTCGCCCTGCGGCGCCCGACCCGCGCATATCAGCCTGACGCCACCGTCGTGAGCAACGACCGCGCCCCCGACACCGGTTGAGCCGCGATCACCCGAAGCCGCCCGGGGCACAACCCGGGACCTGCTCTTTTCCCCGACCAACTCGACATTGCGGCGTCCATGTCCGCCGTTGTTGCCGGCCGTGCCAGCGAGGCCATTATCCACGAGTACAACAAACCGAGCCGGGAGCGCTGAGTGGCTCTCTCCGCCGCCGGTGCCCACCGCCAGGTTAGGAGGCGGCGCCGCCGTCGCCACCGGCGCCCCCGGTGCCGCCAACGGTGCTACCGGTGCCGCCGGCGCCACCAGTGGTGCCACTAGCCGCGCTGCCCGCGGTGCCGGGGCTGCCGACGGTGCCGGGGCTGCCGGAGCTGCCGGGGTTCTCCCCGGCGTTGCCGGTGCCGCCGGTGCCGCCGTCGCCGCCGGTGCCGCTTGTGCCCCCGGTGCCGCCCGCGGCACCGCTGCCCGCAGTGCCGGAGACGGAGGTGCCGCCATCGCCGCCGAGGCCGCCGGTGCCGCCGTCGCCGCCGGTGCCGCCAGTGCCGCCGGCGCCGCCGGCGACCCCGGCGGCCCCATCGGTGCCGCTGCCGCCCTGGCCGCCGGTGCCGCCAGTGCCGCCGAGGCCGCCGGCCGCGCCGTCACCGCCGTTGCCGGATGCCGTCCCGATGGCGTCGCCGCCGGCACCGCCGATGCCGCCAGTGCCGCCGGGGCCGCCGGTGCCACCGGCAGCGGCGCTGCCCGCCGTGCCAGCCGTGCCGGTATAGCCGGTGCCGCCGACGCCGGCCGCGCCGCCGTTGCCGCCGTTACCGGATACCGACCCGCCCTCGCCGCCGGCGCCACCGTCGCCACCGGCACCACCGGCACCGGCGCCGGTGCCCGCGTTACCGCCGTTGCCGGCCGCGCCGCCGTTGCCGCCGTTACCGAGGGCGCCGAGGGCGTCGCCGGCGGCACCACCGTTACCGCCGAGCCCGCCGGCACCGGCACCGGGACCGGTGACGTTGCCACCGACACCACCGGCACCACCGTCAGCGCCGTTGCCGGCGGTGGTAGCTGTGCCGGTGCCGTCGCCGCCGACGCCGCCGTTGCCACCGGCACCACCGGCGCCGATCCCGGCGGTGTCGCCGCCGGCACCGCCGTTGCCACCGAGCCCGCCGTTGCCGTCGGTGCCGGCGCCGCCCGCACCGCCGTTACCGCCCGCGCCGCCGGCACCGGACGCGTCGTCGACTCCGGCGGTGCCACCGGCGCCGCCGGTGCCACCGGCGCCGCCCGCACCGGCACCGCTGGTGACGTTGCCGCCGGCGCCGCCGTTGCCACCGACGCCGCCGGTGCCGCCGGTGCCCGCCGTGCCGGCCGCGCCGGGTCCGCTGCCGGCCGCGCCGGCGGTGCCCGCCGCGCCACCGTCGCCACCGGCGCCGCCGGCGCCGGCCGCGGCGTCAACGTTGTCGAAACCGGCGCCACCGACGCCACCGACACCGCCGTTGCCGGCGTTGCCGCCGTTGCCGTTTACGCCGGTGGAGCCACCGGCAGCACCGCCGGTGCCGCCGTCGCCGCCGACGCCGCCGCTATAGCCATTGCCGCCGGCGGCGCCCGCAGTGGTGCCCGCAGCGCCGGCCGCGCCCGTGCCGCCGATGCCGCCGGCCCCGCCGTTGCCCCCGTTGCCGTCGATTCCCGCGGCCGCGCCGGTGCCGACCGTGGCGGCCGCGCCGCCAGTGCCGCCGGTCCCGCCGTCGCCGCCGTTGCCGCCGTTGCCGCCGGCGGCGTCGACGCCGGTGGTCCCCTGGCTGCCAGTGCCGCCGGTCCCGCCGGCACCGCCGGCGCTGCTCGTGCCGGCGATGCCGGCGGCACTAAAGGCGTCACCACCCTGGGCGCCGTCGCCGCCGTTGCCGCCGAGCCCGCCGGTGCCGCCGGCCACGCCTACGCCGCCGTCCCCGCCGACCCCGGCGTTACCGGCGTTACCGCCGGTGCCGACGCCACCCGCAGTGCCGCCCCACAGCGCGGTGTTAGCGCCGCCCTCACCGCCGACCCCGCCGCCACCGGCGTTGCCGCCGTCACCGCCGACCCCGCCGTTACCGCTGTCCGTGCCGGCCGTGCCGGTCGCCCCCATTGCGCCGTCGCCACCGGCCCCGCCCACGCCGCCGGTGCCGCCGGCGCCGCCGTGGCCGTTCAACGAGAACAACTGCGTGTTGGCGCCGCCGAGCCCGCCGTTGCCGCCGAGCCCGCCGTTACCGCCGAGCCCGTCGTTCGTGCCGTTTACGCCGAGCGTCCCCGCTCCGCCGATACCGCCGGCGCCGCCCATGCCACCGTTACCGCCACCGATCAACCCGTTGGCCCCGCCGGCGCCACCGTTCCCGCCGACCCCGGCGGCCACGCCGGCCGCGCCGGCCGCGCCGGTGCCGCCGGCGCCGCCGCTACCGCCGGCACCCCACAAGCCCGCCGCGCCACCAGCGCCGCCGGACCCGCCGTTGGGATCCGCGGCCGTGCCGGCCGCGCCTGTCGCGCCGTTGCCGCCGTTGCCGATCAACCACCCGCCGACCCCGCCGTTGCCGCCCGGGGTGGTCGCGTTGGCGCCGTTGACGAACAGCGAACGCCCGGTGAGATCCCGCACCGGCGAGAAGATGCCGAACTGCTGCGCCGCATTGACCAACTCCGTGATCGGGTTGCCGCCCCCACCCACGCCCGCAACGTTGAGCACCTCTTGAGCCGCATACATACCGCCGCCCTTGCTCAGCGACTGCGCGAACTGCTCATGAAAAAGGTTCGCTTGCCCAATCAGCGACTGAAACTGTTGACCATGCGCGCCGAACAACGCCGCAATAGCCGTCGACACCTCATCCTGAGCCGCCACCAGCACCGATGTCGTCGATGGCGCCGCCGCCACGCTCGCCGCGCGGATCGACGACCCGATATTGGTCAGGTTCGCCGACGCGGTGACCAGTGCATCAGGAGTTGCGAACAAGGGGAAGACATTGTAATAACTCCTGTGGGTCGCGTGGGAAACTATAGGGATAAGATGTGACGCACGCTACGCTGCTTCCATCCGTTTGGCGACAGTCAGATTTCTACGCGCCGTAGCCCTATTCGGCCCACCTGGCCAGATCGGACCGTTCGGCGGCCTCCCGCAAGCGACCGCACTCGACCGGGCTGGAGTCAACGACCCACACATCGTCGGTAGAGGTCGGTAGAGACGTGCGCGCAACCAGGTGCGCAATCACCGCGCGCAGCATCCCGGCCGCCGCGCGGACCAGTTTGTTGTAGCCCGATGATGTGCACAGACAAGGAAACATCCCGCGCGGACCGCCGCGAGCGTAGCGCAGCCACCTGGCCTCGGCGCTGAACCCGAGCCGTGCGTGCAGCACCACCAGGGTGACCAGTTCGGCGTCGCCGAGACCACGGATGATCCCGCCCTTCGGACGCCATGGCCGATGCCGCGGATTGTCGACCGGGACATCATCGTGGCGACTGACGGTGCGGTGACGAGGGTGTCCCGGTCAGCGTCCACGAAGGCCCCCGGGCTCGAGTTGGTCATCCAACGCCGATCCGGAACACCCCCACCCGGAACGTCGCTCAGAACAACGTCGGCAGCGCGATGGCCGAGTCGACCGCCAGCGCGCAGAACACCACCGCCAGGTAGTTGTTGGACTGCAGGAACAGCCGCAACGGTTTGACGGGCTGGCCGGCGCGGACGCCGGCGTACAACTGGTGGGCCATCGCCAGGAACCACACCCCGGCGACCACGGCAACCGCCGCGTACAGCCACCCCGCCGCCGGCGCCAGCGCCAGCGTCGTCAGGACGGTCAACCAGGTGTAGATCACGATCTGCTTGGTGACCTCACGCTCGGTCGCCACAGCCGGCAGCATCGGCACGCCGGCGCGCTTGTAATCGTCCTTGTAGCGCATCGCCAGCGCCCACGTGTGCGGCGGCGTCCAGAAGAAGATGATGGCGAACATCACCAGCGCCGGCCAGCCGATGGTGCCGGTAACCGCCGACCACCCGATCATCACCGGCATGCAGCCCGCCGCGCCGCCCCACACGACGTTCTGCGGCGTTCGGCGCTTGAGCAACAATGTGTAGACGAAGACGTAGAACGCGATCGTGGCGACGGCCAGCAGCCCCGACAGCAGGTTGGTGGTCGACCACAGCCAGAAGAACGAGCCCACGCTGAGCACCAGCCCAAAAACCAGCGCGTTTCGCGTCGGCACCGCTGCCCGCGCCAGCGGCCGGCGCGCGGTCCGCTTCATCACCTTGTCGATGTCGGCGTCGGCCACACAGTTGAGCGTGTTGGCGCCCCCGGCAGCCAGCATCCCCCCGATCAGCGTGTTGAGGATCAGCAGCGGGTCCACGGAGCCGCGGTCGGCCAGCAGCATCGCGGGGATCGTGGTGACCAGCAGCAGTTCGATGACCCGAGGCTTGGTCAGCGCCAGGTAGGCCAGCACCGTCACCCTGGCCCGGGTGCGGAACGGGCTTGTGGCCGGGCCTTTCGCCGACGGGCCGCAGTCCGGCCCCGCCTGGGCGGATTCGGTCCTTCGGATGGGCGCGACGCGCCCGCGAACGCTCACGCAATAACTCCTCGGGGTTCTGGCGACGCGCAGCATCTACTACGCACGATGGTAGACCGCACTCCACCGGTGGCGAGCCCGGAGGGTCGGTTCACCCACATTTCCCCCTCGATTGCGGGACTGGTTGCACCGCGTGCGCGGCCGACGCGTAATTTTCACAACGCCCGGCCGCGGGTACCCAAAACCTTGCCCTGCAAGAGCCGCCTCTCCCGCACTAGGGTTGAGATTGATCAGCTCGATGACCCCAAGGACTGAGTCTGTGACCACACTCGAAGAGATCTCTGCGCTGACCCGACCACACCATCCCGACGACTGGGCCGAGATCGACTCGGTCGCCGTCGACACCGCGAGAGTGCTGGCCGCCGATGCGGTCCAGAAGGTCGGCAACGGCCACCCGGGGACGGCGATGAGTTTGGCGCCGTTGGCGTACACGCTGTTCCAGCGGGTGATGCGGCACGATCCCAGCGACACCACCTGGCTGGGCCGCGACCGGTTCGTCCTGTCGTGCGGCCACAGCAGCCTGACCCTCTACATCCAGCTGTATCTGGGCGGTTTCGGGCTGGAGCTCTCCGACATCGAGTCGCTGCGCACCTGGGGCTCCAAGACCCCCGGACACCCGGAGTTCCGGCACACCCGGGGCGTCGAAATCACCACCGGGCCGCTCGGCCAGGGGCTGGCCTCGGCGGTCGGGATGGCGATGGCGTCCCGCTACGAGCGCGGCCTGTTCGACCCCGGCGCCGAGCCGGGAACCAGCCCGTTCGACCACTTCATCTACGTGATCGCCTCCGACGGGGACATCGAGGAGGGCGTGACGTCGGAGGCGTCGTCGCTGGCGGCGGTGCAGCAGCTGGGCAACCTCATCGTGTTCTATGACCACAACGAGATCTCGATCGAGGACGACACCGACATCGCACTGTGCGAGGACACCGCTGCCCGCTACCGCGCCTACGGCTGGCACGTGCAGGAGGTGGAGGGCGGCGAGAATGTCGTCGACATCGAAGCGGCCATCGCCGAGGCGAAGGCCACCACCGACCGACCGTCGTTCATCTCGCTGCGTACCATCATCGGCTACCCCGCCCCCAACCTGATGAACACGGGCAAGGCGCATGGCGCGGCCCTCGGCGAGGCCGAGTTGGTGGCCGTCAAGGAAGCCCTCGGCTTCGACCCGGACAAGAAATTCGAGGTACGCGAGGACGTCATCACCCACACCCGGGGGCTGGTGGGCCGGGGCAAGCAGGCCCACGAACGCTGGCAGGCAGACTTCGAGGCCTGGGCGCAGCGCGAGCCGGAACGCAAGGCACTGCTGGACCGATTGCGCGCCGGGAAGTTGCCCGACGGCTGGGACGCCGACCTGCCGCATTGGGAACCCGGCTCCAAGGCACTGGCTACCCGAGCGGCGTCCGGCGAGGTGCTCTCGGCCGTGGGCCCCAAGCTGCCCGAGCTGTGGGGCGGTTCGGCCGACCTGGCCGGCAGCAACAACACCACCATGAAAGGTGCCACTTCGTTCGGCCCGCCGGCGATCTCGACCAAGGCGTACACCGCCGACTGGTACGGGCGCACCCTGCACTTCGGCATTCGCGAGCACGCGATGGGCGCCATCTTGTCCGGCATCGTGCTGCACGGCCCGACCCGCGCCTACGGCGGCACCTTCCTGCAATTCTCCGACTACATGCGCCCGGCGGTGCGGTTGGCGTCGCTGATGGACATCGACACGATCTACGTCTGGACGCACGACTCGATCGGGCTGGGTGAGGACGGGCCCACTCACCAGCCCATCGAGCACCTGGCGGCGCTGCGCGCGATCCCCAGGCTCTCGGTGGTGCGCCCGGCCGACGCCAACGAGACGGCCTACGCCTGGCGCACCATCCTGGCTCGCGGCAACGGCAGCGGACCGGTCGGCTTGATCCTGACCCGCCAGGGTGTGCCGGTGCTGCAGGGCACCAGCGCCGAGGGCGTCGCCCGGGGCGGTTACGTCCTGAGCGACGGCGCCGAGGACGGCGAGGAGCCCGACGTCGTGCTGATCGCCACCGGCTCGGAGGTCCAGCTCGCTGTCGCGGCCCAGACGTTGTTGGCCGACAAGGACATCGTCGCGCGAGTCGTGTCGATGCCGTGCGTGGAGTGGTTCGAGTCGCAACCCTCGGACTACCGCGACAGCGTGCTGCCGCCGTCGGTGTCGGCGCGGGTGGCCGTCGAGGCCGGCATCGCGCAATGCTGGCACAAGCTGGTCGGCGACACCGGCAGGATCGTGTCGATCGAACACTACGGCGAATCCGCCGACGACAAGACTTTGTTCCGTGAGTTCGGCTTCACCGCTGAGGCCGTCGCTGCCGCCGCGGAACAGGTAGTGGACAACTGAGAGAAGGCGATTCCCATGAGCACTCAGAACCCGAACCTTGCGGCGCTGTCCGCCGCGGGTGTCTCCGTCTGGCTCGATGACCTGTCACGGGAGCGACTGCAGTCCGGCAACCTGCAGGAGCTGATCGACACCCGCAGTGTCGTCGGCGTGACCACCAACCCGTCGATCTTCCAGAAGGCGCTGGCCGAGGGCCACGCGTATGACGGCCAGATCGCCGAGCTGGCCGAACGCGGCGCCGACGTGGACGCCACGATCCGCACCGTCACCACCGACGACGTGCGCACCGCCTGCGATGTGTTCACCCCGCTGTGGGAGGCCACCCAGGGCGTCGACGGCCGGGTGTCGATCGAGGTCGACCCGCGGCTGGCCAACGAGACCGACAAGACCATCGCGCAGGCCGTCGAGCTGTGGAAGATCGTCGACCGGCCGAACCTGCTCATCAAGATCCCCGCCACCAAGGCCGGCCTGCCGGCCATCACCGCCGCTCTGGCGGAAGGGATTTCGGTCAACGTCACGCTGATCTTCTCCGTGGAACGGCACCGCGAAGTCATGGATGCCTATCTGAGCGGGCTGGAGAAGGCCCGCGAAGCCGGCCACGACCTGTCCAGGATCCATTCCGTGGCATCGTTTTTCGTGTCCCGCGTGGACACCGAGATCGACAAGAGGCTGGACAAGATCGGCTCCGGGCAGGCGCTGGGATTGCGCGGCAAGGCCGGTGTCGCCAACGCGCGACTGGCCTACGCCGCCTACCAGGAGGTCTTCGAAGGGGGCGAGCGCTACGCGGCGCTGAAGTCCGCGGGCGCCCGTGTGCAGCGTCCGCTGTGGGCGTCCACCGGCGTCAAGAACCCCGCCTACCCCGACACCCTCTATGTCACCGAACTGGTCGCGCCCCACACGGTGAACACCATGCCGGAGCCGACCATCGACGCCGTCGCCGACCACGGGCAGGTCACCGGCGACACGGTCAGCGGCACAGCCGGCCCCGCCCAGCAGGTGTTCGACGATTTGACAAAGGTCGGCATCGACATGACCGACGTGTTCGTGGTCCTGGAAAACGAAGGGGTCGCGAAGTTCGTGGACTCCTGGAACCAGCTGCTCACCGAGACGCAGAACCAACTGGGTTCCGCCGCCAAATGAGTCGTGGCACCGAAGCCGCACAGTGGCGTAATCCGTTGCGGGACCCCGAAGACAAGCGGCTGCCCAGGATCGCCGGACCGTGCGCCATGGTGCTGTTCGGCGTCACCGGGGACCTGGCCCACAAGAAGGTGGTGCCGGCCATCTACGACCTGGCCAACCGCGGCCTGCTGCCCCCCACCTTCTCGCTGGTGGGGTTCGGCCGCCGCAACTGGGACCACGACGACTTCGCGCGGGTGATCCACGATTCGGTCAGGCAGAACTGCCGCACGCCGTTCCGCCAGTCCATATGGGAGCGGCTGGCCGACGGGTTGCGTTTCGTGCGAGGCGAATTCGACGACGCCGTCGCGTTCGGGCGCCTGGCCGTGACGCTGGAGAAGCTCGACGTCGAACGCGGCATCGGCAGCAACCACGCCTTCTACCTGGCGATCCCCCCCAAGTCCTTCCCCGTGGTCTGCGACCAGCTTTACCGCTCCGGGCTGGCCGACGCCCAGGAGGGCAGCTGGAGCCGGGTGGTCATCGAAAAGCCGTTCGGCCACGACCTGAACAGCGCGCGCGAACTCAACCACGTGGTCAACGCCGTCTTCCCGGAGGAGTCGGTGTTCCGCATCGACCACTACCTGGGCAAGGAGACGGTGCAGAACATCCTGGCGCTGCGGTTCGCCAACCAGCTGTGGGATCCGGTCTGGAACTCCCACTACGTCGACCACGTCCAGATCACCATGGCCGAGGACATCGGGCTGGGCGGGCGCGCCGGCTACTACGACGGCATCGGCGCCGCCCGCGACGTCATCCAGAACCACCTGATGCAGCTGCTGGCGCTGACCGCGATGGAAGAGCCGATCAGCTTCAGCCCCTCGGCGCTGCAGGCCGAGAAGATCAAGGTGCTCTCGGCGACCCAGCTCGCGCAGCCGCTGCACGAGACGAGCAGCCGCGGGCAGTACGCGGCCGGCTGGCAGGGCGGCGAGCAGGTGATCGGCCTGCTCGACGAGGAAGGCTTCTCTCAGGACTCCACCACCGAGACGTTCGCCGCGATCACCCTCGAGGTCGACACGCGTCGCTGGGCCGGTGTGCCGTTCTACCTGCGCACCGGAAAACGCTTGGGCCGCAGAGTGACCGAGATCGCATTGGTGTTCAAGCGCGCGCCGCACTTGCCGTTCGACGCGACCATGACCGACGAACTGGGCACCAACGCCATGGTGATCCGGGTCCAGCCCGACGAGGGGATCACCCTGCGGTTCGGGTCCAAGGTGCCGGGCAGCGCGATGGAAGTGCGCGACGTCAACATGGACTTCTCCTACGGCTCGGCGTTCGCCGAGGATTCGCCCGAGGCCTACGAGCGGCTGATCCTGGACGTGCTGCTCGGTGAGCCGTCCCTGTTCCCGGTGAACGACGAAGTCGAATTGGCCTGGCGCATACTGGATCCCGTGCTGGACTATTGGGCCACCCACGGCAAACCCGACCCGTACGAGGCGGGAACGTGGGGCCCGGAGTCGGCCTTCGAGATGCTCCGCAAGACCGGCCGCGAGTGGCGGCGGCCATGATTCGCGCCGGCGACGATGCAGAGCGCAGCGATGCTGAGGAGGGGCGCGCATGATCGTCGACCTGCCCGACACCAGCACCAACGCGGTCAACAAGAAACTCGACGAGCTGCGCGAGCAGGTCGGCGCCGTGACGATGGGCCGGGTCGGCACGCTGATCATCGCCTCGGAGAACGAGGCCCTGCTCGAGGAGTGCATCGACGCCGCGAACGACGCCAGCCACGAGCACCCGATGCGGATCCTGGTGGTCACAGCCGCAGAGGCCGATGCCTCCGAGGCGCGGCTGGACGCCCAGCTGCGGGTCGGCGGCGACTCCACCGCGGGCGAGACGGTGGTGCTGCGGCTGTCCGGACCACTGGCCGGCCACGCCGACAGCGTCGTCACCCCCTTTCTGCTGCCCGACATCCCGGTCGTGGTGTGGTGGCCCGACATCGCGCCGGCGGTGCCGGCCCGGGACCCGCTGGGCAAGTTGGCGATTCGGCGCATCACCGACGCCACCAACGGGCGGGACCCCCTGTCGGCGATCAAGAGCCGGCTGCCCGGCTACACCGCCGGCGACACCGACCTGGCCTGGGCGCGGATCACCTACTGGCGTGCGCTGCTCACCTCGACCCTCGACCAGCCGCCGTACGAACCGGTCGAGTCGGCCCTGGTTTCGGGTCTGCGAAACGAGCCCGCACTGGATGTCCTGGCGGGGTGGCTGGCCAGCCGGATCGAGGGGCCGGTGCACCGGGTGGTCGGCGACCTCAAGGTCGAGTTGCGGCGCCCGAACGGAACCATCACCCTGAGCCGTCCGCAGGAGGGAACGACGGCGACCCTGAGCCGGACCGGCCGCCCGGACGCTCTGGTTCCGTTGGCGCGCCGGGAAACCCGCGAGTGCCTCGCCGAGGACATGCGCCGGTTGGACCCCGATGAGATCTACCTCGCCGCGTTGCAGGGGATAGGCAGGGTGCAGTACGCATGAACACCGTCGTCGAGGTCTTCCCGCAGACCCAGGAGCTGATCGAGGCCGCGGCGCGGCGGCTGGTCGGCTCCGTCCAGGACGCCGTCACGGCCCGGGGGCGGGCGCTGGTCGTGCTGACCGGCGGCAGCAACGGCATCGGGCTGCTGCGGCGGCTCGGCCCCGAAGCGGACCGGATCGACTGGCCCAAGGTGCATCTGTTCTGGGGCGACGAACGCTACGTCCCCGCAAGCGACGACGAGCGCAACGACAGACAGGCGCGCGCGGCGCTGCTCGACCACATCGACATCCCGTGCAGCAACGTGCACGCGATGCCGGCCAGCGACGGGGAGTTCGGCAACGACATGGCCGCCGCCGCCCTGGCCTACGAGCAGGTGCTGGCGGCCAACGCCGAACCCGGGCAGGCGGTGCCCACCTTCGACGTCCACCTGCTGGGCATGGGCCCCGAGGGTCACGTCAACTCGCTGTTCCCGGACACCGCGGCGGTGCGGGAGATCACCCGCATGGTGATCCCGGTCGACAACTCCCCCAAGCCGCCACCGCAGCGAATCACGTTGACGCTGCCCGCGGTTCAACACTCCCGCGAGGTCTGGCTGATCGTCTCCGGCGAGGCCAAGGCCGACGCGGTCGCCGCCGCCATCGGCGGCGCCCCCGCTAACTCGGTCCCGGCCGCCGGCGCTGTCGGTCGCGAAACCACGCTGTGGCTGCTCGACGAAGCGGCGGCGTCGAAGCTCCACCGCTGACAGGGGGCTGTCGGCGTCGTCTTCTGTGGTTGCCACACCGAATCTGCTGCCGCCGGCCCGGCGAGCATCGGTTCGTCGATCGGCGCGGCGACAACGGCGCAAACCTAATGTATCACTCATGTATCACCTAAGTGATACATTAGGTTGATGAGCGAAACGGTCGGGATCCGCGAACTGCGCCACAACACTGCCGACATCATCAGCGCCGCGGCGGCCGGCCAGGCATTCCACGTCACCGTCCGAGGCAAAGACACCGGCGTGATCATCGCCAGGCAACCTCCTCCACCGCCCCCCGAACGACGTCGTGGCGTCACCCTGGCCCAGATCGAACAAGCGGCCCTTTACAACCGACAAACAACCGCCGGCTACCAGGCCGCCATGCTGGAAATGATCGAGCGCGGCCGCGACGACGCCGGGCGTGTGGGAGACCAGGACCGGTGAGAGTCCACCTCGATACCAACCTGCTGATCCAGACACCACACTGGGAACGCCTCCCACCCGGAGACCACGAATTCCTTGTATCGGCCCTCGCCTTCGCCGAATTCAGCGAAGGCACAGCACATCCCGACCCCACCATCGCCGCCGACGCCGGCATCGAACTCAGCCGGCACCAATCGACCTACGGAACCGGCCTACCGTTCACCCAACGCGAAGCCGACATCTACCGCGAACTGTGCACCCTTGTCGCCACCACCGGACGAACACCCGGCAGCAAGCGCCGCGTCGACCTGATGATCGCCGCTATCGCGATCGGCGACGGAGCAGCCCTGGCCACCCGCAATACCGCCGATTTCGAGGGCCTGCAACCACTACTCGACATCATCACACTCTGAGCCCGCCGCTGCCGGTCAGGGTATTGCCGGTAGTGATTCATCCGCGCCCAACCTGACCACCACTGCCCGCGGTTACGGTCACACACCCGCTTCACCGGAGGACACCAGATCCTCGGCGACGGGCGCTACCCGCTGTTGCGCAGCGCGCTGGCCAGCCCGTTCATCGTCAGCAGGATGCCGCGCTGCACCAGCTCGTCGTCGTCGCCGCAACGGTAGCGGCGCAGCAACTCCACCTGCAGGTGGTTCAGCGGTTCCAGATACGGGAAGCGGTTGAACACCGAGCGCGCCAGCGCCGGGTTGTCAGCCAGCAGGTCGTCGTGGCCCGTGATGAGCTTGTGCATGGCGACGGTTCGCTCGTGCTCGGCGACGATCTTGTCGAACACCCGGTGCCGCAACGACTCGTCGGCCACCAACTCCGCGTAGCGGGCCGCCAGGCCCAGGTCACTCTTGGCCAGCACCTGCGCCATGTTCGACAGCACGCTGCGGAAGAACGGCCACCGGCGGTACAGGTCATGCAGCACGCGCACCCGCTGGTCCGCAGGCTCTGGTCCCGCCGAGATCCACTGCTCGAACGCAGTCCCGGTGCCGTACCAACCGGGCAGCATCACCCGCGACTGGCTCCACGCCAGCACCCACGGGATGGCGCGCAGGTCGGCGATCGAGGAGGTCGGTTTGCGGGACGTCGGGCGGCTGCCGATGTTCAGCGAACCGATCTCGCTGACCGGGGTGGAGGCCATGAAGTACTCCACGAAACCCGGTGTGTCGTGGACCAGTTCGGCGTAAGCGCGCCGCGCCAGCGCGGCCACCTCGTCGAGCAGCGCGTACGCCGGCTCCGCCGCGTCACCGAGGCCCTCGACGTCGAGCAGCGTCGACTCCAGCGTCGCCGCCACCAGGCTCTCCAGGTTGCGCCGCGCCGTCGGCGGCTCGGCGTATTTGGCGGCGATGACCTCCCCCTGCTCGGTGAGCCGCAGCGCACCGTTCACCGCGCCGGGCGGCTGCGCCAGGATGGCCTGGTAGCTCGGCCCGCCGCCGCGACCGACGGTGCCGCCGCGACCATGGAAGAGCCGCAACCGGATTCCGGCCTGGCGGGCCACCTCCACCAGCGCGAGCTCGGCGCGGTAGACCGCCCAGTTGGCGGCCAGATACCCGCCGTCCTTGTTGGAGTCGGAGTAGCCCAGCATCACCTCCTGGCAGTCGCCGCGCGCGGCCACCAGTGCCCGGTAGAGAGGGAGCTCGAGCATGGCGTGCAGGGTCGCCGCCCCGTTGTGCAGGTCGTCGATCGTCTCGAACAGCGGCGAGATCGCCACCGGGCAGTACGGTTGCGGCCCGGAGGCGCCCAGCAGGCCGGCCTCCTTGAGCAGGATCGCGGCCTCCAGCACGTCGGACACCGACCGGCACATCGAGATGACGTAGTTGGGCACCGCGGCGGGTCCGTAGGTGCGGATCGCGTGGGCGGCGGCCGCGACGACGCCCAGCTCGCTGCGGGCCAGATCGGACAGTTGCGCGCGCTCACCGACCAGCGGCCGGCGGGTGGCGAGCTCGCCGGCCAGCAGCGCGACGCGCTGCTCTTCGGGCAGCGAGCCGTAGTCGGGGTGCACCCCCGCCCAGGCCAGCAGCTCGGCGACCACTTCTTCGTGCACGTCGGAATTCTGCCGCAGGTCCAGCCCGCACAGATGAAACCCGAAGACGTGCACGCCTTCTCGTAGCAGCGCCAAGCGGTCGTCGGCCAGCAGCGCGCTGCCGTGCGACCGTAGCGAGGCGTCGACGGTGTCCAGGTCGGCCCGCAACTCGGCCGGTGTGCCGTAGGGCGCCAGGCCGAGATCGAGCTCATGTTGCGGGCGCCGGTCCAGGATGTGCGCCGCGGTCGCGGTGAGCCGCCCGCGGATCACCCGCAGCGCCCGCCGGTACGGCTCGTCGGCGCGGGCGGGTTCCCGGCAGCCGTCGGCGAGCGCGGCGAGCGCGTCGGTGACGCGAACCAGCCGCGCCGACATCGACAGCTCCTGTTCCAGGTGGGTCAGCTCGGACAGGTAGTGGGCCAGCGCGGTGAACGCGGCGCTGCCGGTGGCCAGCCGCACGACGTCGGCGGTCACGTTCGGATTGCCGTCGCGGTCGCCGCCGATCCAGGAACCGGGTTGCAGCAGGGGCCCCGACAGCAGGTCGGTGCCGGGCCAGCGGGCGCGCAGCGCGTCGCGGACTTCGGCGTTGACCTGCGGGATCACCTCGAACAACGCCGCCGGGTAGTACCGCAGCCCCACCTCGATCTCATCGGAGATCTTCAGCCGCGACAACCGGATGAGAGCGGTCTGCCACAGCGTGAGGATGTGCCGGCGCAGTTCGCGTTCGATGCTGCGTCCGTCGGCGGTGTGGGTGCGCCCGTCGGCGTGCAGCCGCATCAGCTCGGTGATGCGGTGCTGGGTGACGAACACGGTGCGACGGCGCGTCTCGGTCGGATGGGCGGTGATCACCGGGGAGACCAGCGCGCCGCGCAGCGCGTCGGACACGGTGGCCGAATCCAGCTCGGCGGCATCGAGTTTCGCATACGTCGCGGCCAGGCTGCTGCCCTGCGGCGGCTCCCCGGCAGCCACGTGCACCGCGCGCCGGCGCTCGCGGTGGATGTCTTCGGCGACGTTGGCCAGCAGCGCGAAATGGCTGAACGCCCGGATGACCGGGATCGCCTGGTGGATGTCGAGCCCACAGAACATGCGCGACATGTCCGCCCGGCCGATCTCCGAGCGCCGCACCCGGAACGACTCCACCCGGGCGCGCTCCACGAGGTCGAACACGTCGTCGCCGTTCTGCTCGCGCACGGTGTCGCCGAGGATGGCGCCGAGCAGGCGGATGTCGGCGCGCATCGGCTCGGTCGCCTCGCGGCCGACCCGGGTCCGTTGCACGGCGCCGATCGGTGCCAGTGCGGTGTCAGAAACCTCGACCATGGGTCCCAGTATCGGTGAGGACGACCGGGACCGCCTGCCGAGAGGTCAGCGATACTTGATCAGCAGGGCCATGCCGACGATGCACACCAGCCAGATGCCGACGACGAACATCGTCAAGCGGTCGAGGTTCTTCTCCACCACCGTCGACCCGGACAGACTGGACTGCACACCCCCGCCGAACAGCGTCGACAGGCCGCCGCCCTTGGCGCGGTGCAGCAGGACCAGCAACACCACCAGGATGCTGCTGACGACCAGAGTGATCTGCAGGCCCAGTTGCATGCACGGTAGCTTACCGGGCCGCGACCGGGGGTTTGCGCACCCCTACGGCAGCGGCCCGCCGGCGGCGATCGCCGCCAGCGTCGCGAACTGCTCCCCGTCCAGCGACGCCCCACCGACCAGGCCGCCGTCGATGTCGTCCCGGGCGACGAGTTCGCCGACGTTCTTGGCGTTCACCGAGCCGCCGTAGAGGACCCGGACGCCTGCGGCGATCTGCGGCGACGCCAGGGAGCCCAGCTCCGCGCGGATCGCGGCGCACACTTCCTGTGCGTCGGCGGCGCTGGCCACCCGACCGGTGCCGATCGCCCACACCGGCTCGTAGGCGATGACGACCCTGCCGATCTGCTCGGCCGACAGCCCGGCCAGCGAGCCGCGCAGCTGCTCGACATTGTGCGCGACGTGGTTTCCCGCCTCGCGGACCTCGAGGTGCTCGCCGATGCACACGATCGGGGTCAGCTCGTTCTTGAGCGCCGCGGCGGTCTTGGCAGCCACCAGCGCGTCGTCCTCGTGGTGGTAGGTGCGCCGCTCGGAATGCCCGACGACGACGAAGGTGCAGCCCAGCTTGGCCAGGAAGGCGCCGCTCACCTCGCCGGTGTAGGCGCCCGCGTCGTGCGGGGACAGGTCCTGGGCCCCGTAGGTCAGCCGCAGCTTGTCGCCGTCGACCAGGGTCTGCACGCTGCGCAGGTCGGTGAACGGCGGGATGACCGTGACGTCGACCTTGTCGTAGTACTTGTCCGGCAGCGCGAACGCGATCTTTTGCACCAGCGCGATGGCCTCGAAGTGGTTGAGGTTCATCTTCCAGTTGCCCGCGATCAGTGGCTTGCGGCTCATGCTTCTGCTGCTCCCTCGTTTTCGCCGGGCTGGGGCCTGCCCAGCACCTCGATGCCCGGCAACGTCTTGCCCTCCAGGTATTCCAGCGAGGCGCCGCCGCCGGTGGAGATGTGCGAGAAGTCATCCTCCGGGATGCCCAGGGCGCGCACCGCGGCCGCGGAGTCGCCGCCACCGACGACGCTGAACGCACCCTTGGCGGTCGCCGCCGCGATCGCCTCGGCGACGCCCCTGGTGCCCGCGGCGAACGCCGGGAACTCGAACACGCCCATCGGGCCGTTCCAGAACACGGTGCTGGCGTTGGACAGCAACGTCGCGAACCGTTTGACCGAGCCCGGCCCGATGTCCAGCCCCATCGCGTCGTCTCCGATGGCGTCGGCGGCAACGGTCCGCGGGGTTGCCTCGGCGCCGAATTTCTCGCCCACCACGATGTCCACCGGCAGCCGCAGCACGTCGACGTAGGTCTCCAGCAGCCGGCGACAAGTGTCCACCATGTCGGTCTCCAGCAAGGATTTTCCTACCGAAAATCCTTGTGCAGCAAGGAAAGTGAAACACATGCCGCCGCCGATGACGATGCTGTCGGCCTTGGTGGCCAGCGATTCGATGACACCGAGCTTGTCGGACACCTTGGAACCGCCGAGCACCACCGCGTAGGGCCGGGCGGTGGACGTGGTCAACTGCTCCAGCACCCGGATCTCCTCGGCAACCAGCGTGCCGGCGTAGTGCGGCAGCAAGGCGGCCACGTCGTACACCGACGCCTGCTTGCGGTGCACCACCCCGAAGCCGTCGGAGACGAAAGCCCCTGTCGGCCCGACCAGTTCGGCGAGCGCCCGGGCCAGCGCGAGGCGCTCGCCGTCGTCTTTGCTGGTTTCGCGCGGGTCGAAGCGGACGTTCTCCAGCAGCAGGACGTCGCCGTCGGTGAGGCCTTCGGCGCGGGCCAGCGCGTCGGCACCGACGACTCGGGAGTGATCGCAGCTGGCCAATTGCACGTGCCGACCCAGCTGCTCCCCCAGCGCCGCGGCGACCGGCGCCAGCGACAGCTTCGGGTCCGGACCGCCCTTGGGCCGGCCCAGATGCGCGGTGACCACCACCTTGGCGCCCGCCTCGACCAGCGCCTGCAGCGTCGGCACCGAAGCGGTGATGCGGCCGGCGTCGGTGATCTTGCCGTCATCGAGCGGCACATTCAGATCCGAGCGTACCAGCACGCCACGACCCGAAACTCCTTCGGCAAGAAGGTCTTTCAGAGTATGGACGGTCACGGGTCTACAGCGACCTGCCGACCAGGGCGATCAGGTCGATGAGGCGGTTGGAGTAGCCCCACTCGTTGTCGTACCACGACACCACCTTGGCCTGGTTGTCGATCACCTTGGTCAACCCGGAGTCGAAGATCGAGCTGTGCGGGTCGGTGACGATGTCGCTGGAGACGATGGGCGCGTCGTAGTACTTCAGGATGCCCTTGAGCCTGCCGTCTGCGGCGGCTTTGAACGCCGCGTTGATTTCCTCGGCGCCGGCCGCCTTGGACAGCTCGGCGGTCAGGTCGGTCACCGAGCCCGTCGGGACCGGCACCCGCAGCGCGTAGCCGTCCAGCTTGCCCTTCAGTTCGGGCATCACCAGGCCGATCGCCTTGGCCGCGCCGGTGGACGTCGGCACGATATTCAGCGCGGCGGCGCGGGCCCGGCGCAGGTCCTTGTGCGGCCCGTCCTGCAGGTTCTGGTCCTGGGTGTAGGCGTGGATCGTGGTCATCAGGCCCCGGACGATGCCGAACTCGTCGTTGAGCACCTTGGCCAGCGGCGCCAGGCAGTTCGTGGTGCACGAGGCCATGGAGATGATGTTCTGGCTGCCGTCGTACTTGTCGTCGTTGACGCCGAGCACGATCGTGATGTCGGGGTCGGTGGCGGGTGCGGAGATGATGACCTTCTTCGCGCCGGCGTCCAGGTGCCCCTTCGCCTTGGCCGCGTTGGTGAACAGACCGGTGGATTCGACGACGACGTCGACGCCGAGATCGCTCCACGGCAGCGCGGCCGGGCCCTCCCGGACCTCGAGCGCCTTGATCCTGCGGTCGCCCACGACGATGGTGCCCTCGCCCTCGAGGCCGACCTCGTAGGGCAGCCGACCCAGGATCGAGTCGAACTTGAGCAGGTGCGCCAGCGTGTGGTTGTCGGTGATGTCGTTGACGGCGACCACTTCCATGTCCGCCCCCGAACTGGCCGGACCCTGCGCCTGCTGCGCCAGCAAAGCCCGGTAGAAGTTGCGCCCGATTCGACCGAAGCCGTTGATGCCTACTCGGACCGTCACAATTCTCTCCCTGTCTGCCTATGTCCGTTGATGAGCGCTGTGCGGTCAGCCTAGAACAGCCACCGCGCCGCCGCGCCGCCGGTAGAAGTGCCCGAGCGCCGCAGCGGTCGGCCGCGACGCGGGCACAGCGCCCCTCGCGGCCCGAAAAACACCGCGTGATCCTTTCCGAATTTGCCTCAGCAGGGACAACGACGCAGCCTCATACCAGTTTTCACAAGGCCCGCGATAAACGAATGACGACCTTTCTGCATCGGTTTTATACACGTCGTCATCGGCTACCGGAAAATCGTGGACGATCGGGCCAGGATTCGCCCGCGACGGGTCGGAGTTGACTCGGCCGCGGGGACCGCCCGGTACCGCCCACCGGCTCGCACCACTCTTTTTCGCTGCGTCAGCAGGCTTTCAGTCGGCCGGCACCGGCAACGTCACCATTTGGAAACGGCGCGGTGCGGCGCGGGACGTGTCGCGTGTCTGCTGCAGATAATCATGTCGGTCGGCGAGCCACCTCTGGGGAACGAATAATGCGGTTCTGCTGCACCATTTGATTGCGAAATACTGAGCGCTCACAAAAGGAGTTGACGTTGATGACGGTCTTTGATCGATTCAACATCAAAGTAGTTGCCGGTGCGGGATTGTGCGGTGCTGCTATGGCGTTGAGCCCGGAAGCGGTAGCCGCCCCGCTGAAAACCGGCGGCTACGCGTGCGTCCAGGATCAGGCCGGTAATGCCGCCGCGGCGGCCGGGGACGGCGCGCCCGTCGCCGCAGGCGCAGGGGCGACCGGCGCGGCGGCGGGGGGAAACGTGTGCGCGGCCAGCGCTCCGCTCACCGACATGGCCGGCGTTCCGGTGATCGCGCCCGGGCCGGTGGTGCCGGTGGGCGCCCCGCTGATCGCGCTCGGTCCGCCGATACCGCCGGTGCCGCTGGGTGCCCCGCTACCGCCGCTGCCGCTGGGCGCTCCGCTGCCGGTGGTGCCGGCCGGCGCCCCGCTGATCGCGCTCGGGCCGGTGCTGGCCGGTGCTCCCGTGGACGGCGTGGCGGCCGCCCCGATCATCGACATGGCCGGAGCCAAGGATGCGCCGACCGGTCCGGCGCCGACCGGCGGCCCGGTTCCCGGTCAGCCTGCCCCGCCCGGTCCTTCCGGCGGCTGAGGCCGATCCGCCTCCGACCACACACACGCACAACGGACCCGCTGGTCTAACGACCAGCGGGTCCGTTGTGTGCGGCTCGGCGCCGACGACTTCGGGTGCTGCTATTCCCGCACGATCACGGGGTCGCCGACGTTGACCGTGTTGTAGTACCACTCCGCGTCGGCCGGGCTGAGGCTGATGCAGCCGTGGCTGACATTCTCGAGCCCGAGGGAGTCGATGGCCCACGGGGCCGAATGCACGAAAAGACCGCGGCTGGTGATACGGACGGCGTAGTCCACCGGAATGCGGTAACCGTCGGGATCGTCGACGGGGATACCGACGCTGCTCGAGTCCATCAGTATCGAGCGTTGCTTGGACAGCACGGTGTAGGACCCGGTGGGCGTCGAAAACTCCGGCCTACCCATCGACGCCGGCAGCACGCCGTCTTCCCCCCAGTGGGGCCGGTGGTGCGGCGCCGGCAGCGGAGGCGGCGGTTCGGCCTCGGCGCCGTCGATGCTCACGGTGAAGGTGTGGTCCGAGATGCTCGCGACGCCCACGACTGCGGGACCGGTTTTGAAGTCCAGGGAAATGCCGTGCCGCCCGCCCACGGACAGGGCCACCGCGCTGTGCGCCGGCCAGTAACGGCTGGGAACCCACTGCACGACGTTGTTGTCGAGCCATTCGAACCTGCCGGTCCGCGCGGGCGACGAGGTGACGTCGACGGCGCGCTCGGCCGCGTGGCGGGCGGCTGGATTGGTGAGGGGCGCCCGGAACGTGATCACGACGGGGTGCGCGACACCCACCTTCTCGCCCCGCGTCGGCAGAATCGACGCGATCGCGAACCGGTCCGGCTGGTTGGCCGCCGCCAGGCTGACGCCGGCCGGCCCCGCAAGCACACTCGCAGCGACCCCGATGACGGTGAAAAAACCCCGAAAAACCGCCCGCATGGCTCCAATTCCCTGATAAATGACATCGTTGTAGTTGTAAGAGTGATGGTAGGGGTGCGGTCCGGCGTGCAGCGCGAGGGCGCGTGAGCGATTCGATCAAGCCTGTGTCACGTTTCAGCTGCGATGCGTGACTCGGCGCCGCCTGCGCACCCAGCGCAACGCCGCGGCGGCGGCGTGGTAGCCACACAATCCGTGGACACCGGCGCCAGGCGGCGTGGACTGCGAACACAGATACACCCCCGGTACGCCGGTCGCATAGGGGTTGACCGCGATCCGCGGGCGGAACAGGACCTGCAGCCCGTCGTTGGCGCCGCCGATGATGTCCCCGCCGACGAAGTTCGGGTTGTAGGCCGCCAGGTCGGCGGTGCCCGTGCTGACGGTGGCGACGACGCGGTCGCGAAAGCCCGGGGCGAACCGCTCGATCTGGCCGACCACGGCGGCGGTGGCGTCGCCGTCGTAGCCGAAGGGCACGTGGGCGTAGGCCCAGACCGGGTTGAGGTTGCCTGCCGAGCGGGTTGGGTCGGCCAGATACTGCTGCCCGAGGAGCACGAAGGGGCGCCGCACCATCGCGCCGTGTGCGCGTTGACGTTCGGTGTCGGCGATCTCGGCGAAGGAGCCGCCGAGGTGGACGGTGCCGGCGCGCCCGCAGTCGGGGTTCGTCCAGGGGACGTCGCCCTCGATGACGAAGTCGACCTTGAACGCCGAGGAGCCCTGGCGGTAGCGCCGGTAGGAGCGTCTGATCCGGGCGGGCATGAGGTCGCCGTAGAGGCCGTGGGCCTGCGCGGGGCTGAGATCGAGCATGACGATGTCGGCGTCAGGGATGTCGCGGCGGTCGGCGACGGTCACCCCGGTGGCCACGGCGCCGCCGTGCTCGGTCAGCGCGGCGGCCAGGGCGCGGGTGATCGCACCGGATCCGCCTTCGGCCACGGGCCAGCCGTAGCGGTGCCCGCTGGCCAGGATCATCAGCCCGAGCGACGCGGTCAGCGGCCGGTCCAGTCTGGTGTATACGTGCGCGGCGGTGCCGCCGAACAGCGCGCGCGCCTGCTCGGTGCGAAACCAGCGGGCCATCGTGGTGGCCGGCAGCAGCGCGCGCGGCCCGAAACGGGCCAGCCGCAGCGGGTGTCGCGGGACGTTGATCACCGGGCGGAGCAGATCCTGCGCCAGCGCGTCGAACCCCGCCGCGAGGTCCCCGACGGCGCGGCGCCACCGCGTCGCGTCGGGCCCCATGCGCTGCGTGGTCCGATCGATCGACCGGTACAGCACGCCGGCCGTGCCGTCGTCGAGCGGGTGGGCGCAGTCGGCCTCGGGCCACTTCCACACCAGCCCGTGGCGCGCCAGGTCGATTTCGCGCCAGAACGGGGAACCGACGCCGAGCGGGTGGAACGCCGAGCAGTGGTCGTGGATGACTCCGGGCACCGTCAGCTCCCCCGACCGTGCTCCCCCGCCGATGCTGTCACGGGCCTCGAGCACCTGCACGTCGACACCATGGCGGGCTAGGTGGATCGCGGCGGCCAGGCCGTTGGGGCCGGCGCCGACGACGACCGCCCGCGTCATCGGGCGCTGCGTCGGGTGGTGACGTGGACCGGGTGGTCGTCGCCGGGCTCGGGCCCCGACCGGCAGCGCCGCCCCAGAAACTCGAACAGCACCGGTGTCGTGGATCCCATTGGCGGTGCGCGCCTACCGGACCGCGAGCCGCACCTGCGCACCGCCGGGAACGTCGCCAGGGTCCTGCCGCGGGAAGCGCCGCCGCAGGTTCTCGATCAGACGATCGAGAGTCCGCCGGTCCTGTTCCTCGCCGTGGGCCATCCGCCGCATGCCGTAGGCGCGTTCGGCGTCGCCGCTGTTCTGGGCGGCGATGCCGGCCCTGCGGTGTTCGGCGATCCGTTCGTCGATGAGATGGCGGCGCTGAAGCAGCAGATTCAGAAAGTACTCGGCCTGGCGACCGTCGGCCGTTACCCCGGTGGCACAAACCCGCTGGGGCGCGTCAGCCAATCCGGCGAGGTCCATTCCGTCCCTCTCAACTGGGGGTCTACCGTCAGGCGTGCATAACCATAACGCGCCGGACGCGGTCGGCACCATACGCGTGGGCGACAAAAAGCGCCGCCGCGCCGCCTGGCACGCAACGTCGCGCCGGAAAACACGGCGGAAACCCCCGGCACCGGCCCGTTACGATCGAGGAACGCACCGTCGCCTCGATGCGGCCAGGCCCCGTGGGAACCCAAGGAGCAACGTGACCGAGCGCAGTGATGCCGGACACCTGCTGCCCCGCGGCGGCACCGGCAAGATCCTTCGCAGGAAACTGCGGGAGGAGGTCGGCGGCTCGTGAGGCTCGACCGGTTGCGCCGGCGGGTCTTCACCCCGAGACCGCTGGCCCGGGCTGCGCTGGAAATGGCCAACGCCACCAACGGGTTTCGGCCATTGGCCCGCAAAGGTTACAGCACCGTCCTGGTGTTCTGGCTCGGCTGGCCGGCCTCGGAGGTGCCCGGCCTGTACTTCTCGGGCTCCCTGGTGGACGCGCTGCGCCGCGGCCGGCGCGGCGACTTCGCCGGGCCCCGGGGCCGGGCGGCGCTCGCCCTGACGGTCGCGTCGTGGGCGATCCTGGCGGCGATCCGCTACCGCGGCGTCACCACCCCCGGGCCGGTGCTCGAGGCCGGGCTGCGCGAACAACTCGGTCCCGACTACGCCGACGAGATCGCCGACCTGTCGGCCCGGCCCACCCGCGCGGGGCGGCGAAACGTGCCGCTGCGCATGTCGGTGGCGCGCCGGCGCTACGTCGAGAAGACCAACGTGGTGTCCTACGGCCCGCACGGCCGGGCCAACCTCGCCGACATCTGGCGCCGCCGCGACCTCCCACGCGACGGCAAGGCGCCGGTGCTCGTGCAGGTGCCGGGCGGGGCCTGGGTGATCGGGATGCGCCGCCCGCAGGCGTATCCGCTGATGAGCCGGCTGGCCGCGCACGGCTGGGTGTGCGTGTCGATCGGCTACCGCGTCTCCCCGCGGCACACCTGGCCGGACCACATCGTCGACGTCAAACGCGCGCTGGCGTGGGTCAAGGAGAACATCGCCGACTACGGCGGCGACCCCGACTTCGTCGCGATCACCGGCGGGTCCGCGGGCGGTCACCTGTGTTCGCTGGCCGCGCTGACCGCGGGCGACCCCGCATACCAGCCAGGCTTCGAGGAGGCCGACACCTCGGTGGTCGCCGCGGTTCCGTTCTACGGGCGCTACGACTGGTTCTCCACGCACGGCGAGGGTCGTCCCGAGTTCGTGAAGTTGCTCGAAAAGTTCGTCGTCAAACGGAAATTCGCCACGCACCGGCACGTCTACGTCGACGCCTCGCCGATCCGGCGGCTGCGCGCCGACGCACCGCCGTTCTTCGTCCTGCACGGCCGCGACGACTCGCTCATCCCGGTCGGCGAGGCGCAGGAATTCGTCGACGAACTGCGCGCGGTGTCGAAGTCGCCGGTCGCCTACGCCGAATTGCCCGGCGCCCAGCACGCTTTCGACATCTTCGGCTCCCCGCGGGCGCACCAATCCGCCGAGGCGGTGGCACGGTTTTTGTCCTGGGTCTACGCGACCAGCTATCCGGACCGCGGCTAACCGTTCAAGGCAGTGGCCTTCTCCAGCCCGGTCAGCGCCGACTCGATGCCGTCGGCCATCTCGTCGATGTCGTTGGCCACCTCCGGGGTGGTCACGAACCCGAAGTCGAGGTAGTCCGTGTAGGAGAAACAGGTGATGTTCAACGCGACGTCCAGCACCGGCGGACCCAGCGGCACCAGCGAATCCAGCTTGGCGCCGGCCATGTACAGCGGGCACTGCGGCCCCGGCACGTTGGACACAACCAGGTTGACGGGGGCCAGGTTTCGCGACAGCCCGCTGGCGGTGTACGCCCGCGCGGCCAGCTGCAGCAGCCCGGGCGGAGTGGTCTCGGTCAGCCCCATGATCTGATGCGCCGACAGCGCCTTGGCCATCAGCTTGGCGCTCTGCGTGCTGTCATGGATGGCGCGCAGCCGCTCGGCGGGATCGTCGACGTCGGTGGCCAGCGACACGGTCATCGAGCTGATCTTGTTGCCGAGGTCGTCCTTGCTGTCGTCGGTGCGGGTCGACACCGGGATCTGCGCGATCAGCGGCTTGGCCGGCAGCTCGCCGCGCTTTTGCAGGTACTCCCGGGCGGCGCCGGCCACCAGCGCGAGCACGACGTCGTTGAGCTTCACACCGAAGACGTCCTTGACAGCCTTGGCCCGGGACAGCTCGATGCGGCACCCGGTGATCCGCCGGTGCGGCGACACGGGCGCGTTGAATCGCGTCTTCGGTGCCTCGAAGTAGCGTGGCGGCCGGGTGTGGAGCCCGAGCGCGGCGATCTGCTGACGCAGCGTCTGCTCTGCCAGCCGGGCGATGCGGAACGGCGTCATGATGCCGACGTTGATCAGGGCGCCCACCGCGCGCCGCTCGATGCCCGGAAGCTGGAATCCCGACAGCGATCCGACCGTTTCCTGCTGCGGCGGCCGGGGTTCGGGCGTCACGTCCAACAGGATTTCGCCGAGCCCGGCGCCCGAGACCCCGTCGACGATGGCGTGGTGCATCTTGGTCAGCGACGCGATCCGGCCGCCCGCGGCACCCTCGATCACCCACAGCTCCCACAGCGGCCGGGCGCGGTCCAGCTTGTAGGACATCAGCCGGCCCACCAGCTCTTCGAGTTCGCGCCGTCCGCCCGGCGCGGGAACCCCGATGCGACGGACGTGGAAGTCGATGTCGAGGTCCTCGTCCTCGACGAACCACGGCCGGTCCAGGCCCAGCGGTGCGCCGGTGACGCGCCAGCGTAGCTGCGGCAGCTCGGGCAGTCGCTCGATGATCAGCTGGCGCAACCGCGCAAAGCTGTACTCGGGCGCATCGCGTGGGTCGCAGATCGCCAGCGCACCGACGTGCATGTGCCAGCCCGCGGTCTCGGCAGACCAGAACGCCGCGTCCACGCTCGAAAGCTGCTTCATGCTCCGACCGTAGCCCTCGGCGCCGAAAACCGAACAGCTATTTCGGACAATCCGTGCGGGGCCGGCCGCCGCGCATCAGGCGTCTTCCAACAGGTCCGGCGTCACCGCCGACTCCGTGTCGGGAATGCCCTCGACCTTCGCCTTCCGGTCCGCCATCGACAGCAGGCGCCGGATACGGCCCGCCACAGCATCTTTGGTCATCGGAGGGTCGGCCAGCCGGCCGAGCTCCTCCAGTGAGGCCTGCCGGTGCTCCACCCGCAGAGTGCCGGCTGTGGCGAGATGGTCGGGCACGGTGTCGCCGAGGATCTCCAGCGCGCGCTCCACCCGGGCGGCCGCGGCGACCGCGGCCCGGGCGGAGCGGCGCAGGTTGGCGTCGTCGAAGTTGGCGAGCCGGTTGGCCGTCGCGCGCACCTCGCGCCGCATGCGGCGCTCCTCCCACACCAGCCGGGTGTCCTGGGCCCCCATCCGGGTCAGCAGGGCGCCGATCGCCTCGCCCTCGCGCACCACCACCCGGTCGGCGCCGCGCACCTCGCGCGCTTTGGCGCCGACCCCGAGCCGGCGTGCCGCGCCCACCAGCGCCAGCGCGGCCTCCGGGCCGGGGCAGCTGACCTCCAGGGCCGACGACCGTCCCGGTTCGGTCAGCGAACCGTGCGCCAGGAACGCCCCGCGCCACGCCGCTTCGGCGTCGGCGATGCTGCCGCCGACCACCTGGGCCGGCAGTCCACGTACCGGACGCCCCCGGTTGTCGAGCAGCCCGGTCTGGCGTGCCAGCGCCTCGCCGTCGTTGGACACTCGGAGCACGTAGCGGGCGGTCTTGCGAATCCCGCTGGCCGACAGAACATGCACGATCGCGTTGTAGCCGTACAGGTCGAAGATGTCCTTACGCAGGCGCCTGGCGATGCTGCCCAAGTCCACCTCGGCCTCGACGATCACCCGGCCAGCCACGATATGCAGCCCACCGGCAAACCGGAGCAGGGACGTGACCTCCGCGCGGCGGGCGCTGACCGACGGCACGGCCAAGCGGCTCAACTCGTCCTTGACTTCGGTCGTCATCGCCACGCGTCGTCACCCTTCGGTCCGTTGTCAACCGGTTCATCCGCCCCGGTCTGCGGGCGTTCACCGTCGATCCGAATCTCTCCGGTGACTGTCGCGCTGGGCGACGACACCGTCCAAGGCGGCCGCGAGCTTGCCCGGGTCATGTAAAGGTGTACCAGGTCTGGACACGTCAGCGAAGTGCACCTCGGCGCGCAGCTGTGTCGCCGTGCGACACAGCTGGCCGCGCTCCCGGTCACTGGGGACCCGGTCGGCGTCGATGATGATGTCGTGGACGGTGAAATCCGGCGCGTGCTGGGCCAGCACGTGCAGGTGGCGTTCCACGGAGAAACCGGCGGTCTCCCCCGGCTCGGCCACCAGGTTGAGCACCAGTGCGCGGCGGGCGGTGGTCGCCCGCAGGGCCGCGGCCAACTCCGGAACCAACACATGCGGGATCACGCTGGTGAACCACGACCCGGGGCCGAGCACCACCAAGTCGGCGGCCATGATCGCGTCGACGGCCTGCCGCGTCGCCGGCGGGTTGCCGGGCAGCAGCCGGACCCGCCGCACCTTGCCCGGGGTTGTCGCGATCGCCACCTGCCCGCGGATCAGCCGGAACATCCGCGGGTCGGACTCCAGGCCGGACACGTCGGCCTCGATCTGCAGCGCCAGCGGGCACATCGGCAGCACCCGGCCCTTGACGCCGAGGATTCGCCCGAGTTCGTCGAGGGCCGCGACCGGGTCGCCGAGAACCTCGGACAAGCCGGCGAGCATCAGGTTGCCGATGGGATGCCCCGCCAGCGCGCCGCTGCCGCCGAAGCGGTGCTGCACGATAGTCGCCCACAGCCGGCCATGCGGGCTGTCGGACGCCAGCGCCGCCAACGCCATTCGCAGATCGCCCGGCGGCACGATGTCCAGTTCGTTGCGCAGCCGGCCCGACGAGCCGCCGTCGTCGGCGACGGTGACCACCGCGGTGACGTGCGGGGTCAGCCGGCGGGCCGCGGACAGCGTCGCGTACAGGCCGTGTCCACCGCCCAGTGCGACGATGCTTTGACTGTGACCGACCGGCGGGCTCGCTGCCGGGCTCATTCGCGACCCAGGTCCCGGTGCAGCACCCGCACCGACAGTTGGGCGTTGGTCCGCAGCAGCTGCATCAGCGCCTCGGCGACCGCGACGCTGCGATGCTTGCCGCCGGTGCAGCCGATCGCAACCGTCATGTAGCGCTTGCCCTCCCGGCGGTAGCCGTCGACGACCAGGTTCAGCAGCTGATGGTAGGTGTCGAGGAACTCGGCCGCGCCGGGCTGGGCCAACACGTAGTCACGCACCGCCGGGTGTTGGCCGGTGTGGGGGCGCAGATCGTCCACCCAGTGCGGGTTGGGCAGAAACCGCACGTCCATGACCATGTCGGCGTCCATGGGCAGCCCGTACTTGAAGCCGAACGACTCGACGGTGACACTGGTGGCCGCGGCGGTGACGCCACCGAAGGCACGCTCGATGGTTTCCCGCAGGGCTCGCACCGACAGCGTCGACGTGTCGATGATCAGATCGGCGCCGGCGCGCACCGGGGCCAGCATCCTGCGTTCGGCGGCGATGCCCTCGGCCAGGGTCTGCTCACCCTGCAGCGGATGGCTGCGGCGGTTCTGTTCATAGCGGCGCACCAGCGTGTCGTCGGACGCCTCCAAAAAGACCACCCGCGGGGCGATGTTGCGGGTTGCCAGCTCGGTACGCACCGAATCCAGGTCACCGGTGAATCCGCGTGACCGAACGTCCATGACGACCGCCAGTTGGGTGATCCGCGACCCGGCGGCCATCCCTAAATCCACCATCCGGGTGATCAGCTGCGGCGGCAGGTTGTCGGCCACGTACCAGCCGAGGTCCTCGAGCACCTTGGCCGCCGTGCCCCGGCCGGCCCCGGACAACCCGCTCACCAGGACGACGTCGATGCCTGCCGCGGGTCCTTCCTTGTGGGGCCCCGGGTAGCTCTGGGCCAGTTCACCCTGACCCGTCATCCCGCATCCTCCGGTCGCTCCGGTCGCAGCGCCTCGAGCACGGCCGCGGCGGTCGCCACGCCGATGCCCGGAACGGCGGTGATCTGGTCGACGGTGGCCTCCTTGAGGCGGGCGATGGATCCGAAATGTGCTACCAGCGCTTTGCGGCGGTGCTCCCCCAATCCCGGTACCGAGTCCAGCACGGATGCGGTCATTCGCTGGGATCGCTTGCTGCGATGGTAGGCGATGGCAAACCGGTGCGCCTCGTCGCGGACCCGCTGGAGCAGATAGAGGCCCTCGCTGTTGCGCGGCAGGATGAACGGGTCCGGCTCGGAGGGCACCCACACCTCTTCGAGCCGTTTGGCCAGGCCGATCACCGCCACGTCGGTGACACCCAGCTCCTCGAGCACGGCGCTGGCCGCATTGACCTGCGGCGCGCCGCCGTCGACGACATACAGATTCGGCGGGTAGGCGAAGCGGCGCGACTTTCCTTCCGGGGAAAGCATATTCGGGTCCTGCTTCTCGTTCAGGTGGCGCAGGAACCGGCGGCGAGTCACCTCGGCGATGGAGGCGACGTCATCGGAGCGTCCCTGCCCGGCCGCTTCCCGGACCGCGAAGTGGCGGTAGTCCGATTTGCGCGGCAAACCGTCCTCGAACACCACCAACGAGGCCACCACGTCGGTGCCCTGCACGTGGCTGACGTCGACGCACTCGATGCGCAGCGGCGCGTCCGCCAGCCCAAGGGCATCCTGGATATTCTGCAGCGCAGCCGATCTGGCGTTGAAGTCGCCTGCTCTTTTCAGCTTGTGCTGCTGAAGTGCTTCTTCGGCGTTGCGTTGAACGGTCTCGGCCAGCGCTTTCTTGTCGCCGCGACGCGGCACCCGCAGATTGACCCCGGATCCGCGCAGCCCGGACAGCCAGCTCGACAGCTGGTCGGCATTGGACGGCAGGCACGGCACCAGCACCTCGCGGGGAACCGGGTTCGCCGCCTCATCGGCGGCCCCGCCCAGTTCGGCCTGCTCGCCGTAGAATTGCGTCAGGAACTGCTCCACCAACTGCCCCTCGCCGGAATCGTCTGGTTGGCCGACCTTTTCGACAATCCAACCGCGCTGGCCGCGCACCCGCCCGCCGCGGACGTGGAACACCTGCACCGCGGCTTCCAGGTCGTCGTCAGCGAACGCGATGACATCGGCGTCGGTGCCGTCGCCGAACACCACGGCCTGCTTCTCCATCGCCCGCTTGAGCGCGGACAGGTCGTCCCGCAGGCGGGCGGCCCGCTCGAAGTCGAGCCGATCGGCCGCAGTGTTCATCTGCTGCTCGAGCTCGCGGGCGA
This sequence comes from Mycobacterium sp. THU-M104, assembly GCF_049197365.1. Taxonomy (NCBI): domain Bacteria; kingdom Bacillati; phylum Actinomycetota; class Actinomycetes; order Mycobacteriales; family Mycobacteriaceae; genus Mycobacterium; species Mycobacterium sp. THU-M104. The sequence goes on along the minus strand of NZ_JBMIOP010000015.1, from coordinate 1,386 downwards.
ACCGGTCGGTTTTTCCGGACAGGAAGTCGCAGAAGTCGCCGACGATGCGGCGGTGCTGCTCGGCACTGACCCTGCCGATGCAGGGCGCCGAGCACTTGTCGATGTAGCCAAGCAGGCATGGCCGGTCAATCTGCTTGTGGCGCTTGAATACACCCCCCGAGCACGTGCGCGCCGGGAAGACCCGGGTGAGCAGGTCCAGCGTCTCCCGGATGGCCCAGGCATGCGAGTACGGCCCGAAATAGCGGACCCCTTTGCGGCGCGGGCCGCGATAGACCATCAGGCGGGGATACTCTTCGTTGAGGGTGACCGCCAGCACCGGGTAGGACTTGTCGTCCCGATAGCGCACGTTGAAGCGCGGATCGAACTCCTTGATCCAGTTGTATTCGAGCTGCAGCGCCTCGACTTCAGTGGTGACCACCGTCCACTCGACCCTGGCAGCGGTGGTCACCATCTGCCGGGTGCGCGGGTGCAGGCCGGCGACGTCGGCGAAGTACGAGGTCAGCCGACTTCGCAGACTCTTGGCTTTGCCGACGTAGATGACTCGCCCGTGCGGGTCCCGGAACCGGTAGACACCCGGCTCGACCGGGATGGACCCCGGCGCGGGGCGATACGTGGCGGGATCTGGCACGTGTCCAGGCTAGTAGCCGCCGGGAGGGCGGCGAAGCGTCGGCATCGGGCGGCGGAGATGGCGCGTGGTCCACCGCGTCCCGGCCGAGGTCGGCCGGTTGTCGGCTGCATCGGACGGCTCTGGTATCCGGTCGACACCGAGAAACGCACCCTGTGGCTACGACACGCCGGGCCCGGCCACCCCTCCGCCACCGATCAGGCCCCACGCGCCACTGGCCGGCATGACCGCGTTCATCATTCTGTCAACAGCACGCAATCGAGCTTCTGGCCGGTAGGTGGATTGACGACGCCTCAGCACCCCCGGGCCGCTCTATCGTGATTCACATAGCGTGACAAGCGAATTCCATTGTGCAACAGAGCCATTTGACCTCAGTTGCAAGCCGTGAACCTACCCCCTTGCGCGTCATTTGCCCTCGTATCTCCGGCGGATCCAGAGCGGACCTGGTTCTAGAGCAGGGCAGGGTGAGCGGGATCGTGTCGATATAGTCCAGAATCTGGTCGCGGTCGGCGACCGGCAGGTTCTCCCGGCGCACTACGCGAATGATCTCGGTGCGCAGGATGCGTGAGGAAACGACGCGATCGTCGTCTCTGCCGGTCGTGCTGTCGAACCATTGGGCCGCTGACGCCGAATGGCCGAGCATGATGCGCACCGCGACGGAGCTGTCGAGGTAGTGGTAAGTCACCACAGGCCTTTTTCTTCGTTGAGTAGCTCATCGATTGTCGATGCCGTGGTGAGGTCATGCCGGGCGATTGTGCGGG
>NZ_JBMIOP010000275.1:0-3631 GCF_049197365.1 Mycobacterium sp. THU-M104 | reverse complement strand
CCCAGAAACGACGTCACCGCGGCGGCGACGAGCGCTGACGCCGCCATCCCGGCGTAACGCCACATGGCCGGCGCGTCGCGGGTCGGCACCACCGGATCCGGTGGCAGCCCGTACACCTCGGGCTCGTCGAGCAGCAGGAAGAACGCGCCGTCGCCGCCGACCCCGTCGTCGGGGTCATGCCCGTAGAGCCGCGCCTCGCGCACGCCCAGCCCGTGCAGCTTCTCCACCCGGCGGGCGGCGCGCTCGCGCAGCTCGTCGAGGACGCCGAACTGGATGGAGTTGGTGGGGCACGCCTTGGCGCACGCGGGTTCGAGCCCGTCGCGCAGCCGGTCGTAGCACATCGTGCATTTCCAGGCCCGCCCGTCGCCCTCGCGCCGCTCGATCACCCCGTACGGGCAGCCGGACACGCAGTAGCCGCAGCCGTTGCAGATGTCTTGCTGCACAACGACGGTGCCGAACTCGGTGCGGAACAACGCGCCCGTCGGGCACACGTCCAGGCAGCCCGCGTGCGTGCAGTGCTTGCACACATCCGAGCTCATCAGCCACCGGAAGTCGGTGCGGGCCTCCGCGCCGGCGCCATCCCCCGGGCGCGCGAACGTCGGCAGCCCGAGGTCCACCGGTTCGGCGCCCGGCGGGCGCTCCTGCTCGATGAACGCGACGTGTCGCCACGTGCTGGCACCCAGCGTGCCGGTGTTGTCGAACGACATCCCCAGCAGGTTGTAGCCGTCGTCGGGTATGCCGTTCCACTCCTTACACGCCACCTCGCAGGCCTTGCAGCCGATGCACACCGAGGTGTCGGTGAAGAACCCCACCCGCGGCGGGTGGGGTTCCCCGTACCCGGCGTTGCCGGCGGGGTCGGGCAGTGCTCCGTAGAAACTGTTGTCGCTCAGGGGGTTTCCTCCGGTTCTTCGAGAGGAGCTGCCCGGGTGGTGTCCAGGCGGGTGCCCGTTTCGGCGGTGACGCCGGCGCGGCGGCGGTACTCGGCGATGTAGGCCAGCAGCGCCTGCCCGCGCGGCCGCCGCCCGGGGCGCACGTCGCAGGTGGCAACCTTGCTCTCCTGGATGAACACGTTCGGGTCCAGCACCACCCCGAGCAGGTCGTTGACCACGTCGCCCTGCACCGGACCGGCGTAGCCCCAGTGGTAGGGCATCCACACCTGTTGGATCACATGGTCGTCGAGGCGCAGCGGCCTCATCCGGTCGGTCACGAACACCTTCGCTTCGACCGCCGTGCGGCTGGTGACCACGTGCGCCCAGTCCAGGTGCGTCAGCCCCCGCATGCGGGCCAACTCGGGGGAGACCTCCATGAACAGCTCGGGTTGCAGCTCGGCGAGGTAGGGCAGCTGGCGGCTCATCCCGCCGGCGGTGTGGTGCTCGGTGAGCCGGGCAGTGGTGAACACGAACGGGAACACCTCGCCGTGCGCCTCCGGCGGCGCCGGGTTGGACGGATTGTCGTTGCGGCCGTAAACGATTCGCGTCGGGTTGCCCTGCTGCGGGTACAGCGGGTTGCGCACCGGCGACTCGTGCGGCTCGTAGTGGGTGGGCAGCGGGCCGTCGGCCAGCCCGGTGGGGGCGAACAGCCAGGCCTTGCCGTCGGACTGCATGATGAACGCGTCGTCGCCGCGCAGCGCCTCCACGCCCACCGCGCCCTCGGGCGGGCGGTAGTCCGGCGGCTTGTCGGTCTCGAAGTCGGGGATGTCGTGGCCGGTCCACTCGCCCCGCTCGGCGTCCCACCACACCAGCTTCTTGCGCTCGCTCCAGGGCCGGCCCGCCGGGTCGGCCGACGCCCGGTTGTAGAGAACCCGGCGATTCGCCGGCCAGGTCCAGCCCCACGCGTTGCCGTCGGGGCCCTGCTGGTCGCGCGGGGCGCGCCGCGCGGACTGGTTGACCTCGTCGGCGTACACCCCGCTGTAGATCCAGCAGCCGCAGGCGGTGCTGCCGTCGGCCTTGAGTTCGCTGTAGCCGCCCAGGGCCCGGCCGGTGCTCAGGTCGATGCCGTTCATGCGGCGCAGCACGTCCTCACCCGAGGGCTCGTCGCCGTCGGTGGCGTAGTCCCACGTCAGCTCCAGCAGCGGGCGGTCGCGCTCGTCGGTCGAGCCGGCCAGCTTCTCGCGCAGCCTGCGGCCCAGGTGGTAGAAGAACCACAGCTCCGAGCGGGCGTCGCCGGGCGGCTCGACCGCCTGCTCCCGCCACTGCAGCATGCGCTGGGTCTGGGTGAAGGTGCCGACCTTCTCGACGTGGGAGGCCGCCGGGAAGAAGAACACCTCGGTGCGGCACGTCTGCGGCGAGATCTCGCCGGTCTCGACCTCGGGTGCGTCCTTCCAGAAGGTGGCGCTCTCGATCATGACGAGGTCGCGCACCACCAGCCAGTCCAGGTTGGCCATCCCCAGGCGCTGCAACCGCCCGTGCGCGGACCCGACGGCCGGGTTCTGCCCGAGCAGAAAGTAGCCGAACACCGCGCCGTCGATCATGTCCAGCACCGTGCGGTAGGTGCCGTGGTCGCCGTTGATGCGGGGCAGGTAGTCGAAGCAGAAGTCGTTGTCGGGCCTGGCGTGCTCGCCCCAGTACTCCTTGAGCAGCGACACCATATAGGTGTCGGCGTTGTGCCAGAAGCCCTTCGGGTTGGCGCCGGTGATCTTGTCCAGGTAGTCAGCCAGGCTCTGCTGGCCGGCGTGCGGCATCGGCAGGTAGCCGGGCAGCAGGTTGAACAGTGTCGGCACGTCGGTGGAACCCTGGATGCTGGCGTGCCCGCGCAGCGCGAAGATCCCGCCGCCGGGGCGGCCGATGTTGCCCAGCAGCAGCTGGATGATCGACCCGGCGCGAATGTACTGGGCGCCCATCGAATGCTGGGTCCAGCCCACGCTGTACACCAGCGCCGCGGTGCGCTCCCGGCCCGAGTTCTGCGTCCACGCCCGCGCGATCTGGGTGAACGTCTCGGCGGGCACGCCGCACACCCGCTCCACCATCTCCGGGGTGTAGCGCGCGTAGTGGCGTTTGAGGATCTGGTAGACGCAGCGCGGGTGCTGCAACGTGGGGTCGGTGCGGCCGCCCGGCTCGTAGCGCCAGCTCGCCGGGTCGTAGGACGCGGTGCCGTGGTCGTAGCCGCTGAACAGCCCGTCGAGGTCCTCGGTGTCGCGGTAGTCCTCGGACACGATGAACGACGCGTTGGTGTAGGCGCTCACGTACTCCCGGAAGTCCAGCTCACCGGACAGGATGTGGTTGATCACCCCGCCCAGGAAGGCGATGTCGGAGCCCGCGCGCAGCGGCACGTGCCGGTCGGCGACCGCGCTGGTGCGGGTGAACCGCGGGTCGATGTGCACGACCTGGGCGCCGCGCGCCTTGGCCTCGATCACCCACTGGAAGCCGACCGGATGCGCCTCGGCCATGTTCGAGCCCATGATGACGATGAAGTCGGCGTTGGCCAGGTTCTGCTGGTAGTCCGTCGCGCCGCCGCGACCGAAGGAGGCTCCCAGACCGGGAACCGTGGCGCTGTGTCAAATACGGGCCTGGTTCTCGATCTGCAGTGCGCCCAGCGCGGTGAACAGCTTCTTGATCAGATAGTTCTCTTCGTTGTCCAGCGTCGCCCCGCCCAGGCTGGCGATGCCCATCGTGCGCCGCAGGGTGTTGCGGTC
>NZ_JBMIOP010000263.1:0-14854 GCF_049197365.1 Mycobacterium sp. THU-M104 | reverse complement strand
TGGCGGTGGCGGAGGGATTTGAACCCTCGGACGGTGTTAGCCGTCACACGCTTTCGAGGCGTGCTCCTTAGGCCGCTCGGACACGCCACCGTGGAGCAGCTTACCGAACCGGTGGCCGCTCAACCCAATCGCTGCCGGGCGAAGAACTCCTCCAGCGGCGCCGCGCACTCCTGCGCGAGCACACCGCCACGCACCTCGGGACGATGGTTGAGCCGGCGGTCGCGAACGACGTCCCACAGCGACCCGACCGCCCCCGTCTTGGGCTCCCACGCGCCGAACACCAGCCGCGCGACGCGAGCCAGCACCAGCGCGCCCGCGCACATGGTGCACGGCTCCACGGTGACCGCCAGCGTGGCCCCCTCCAGGCGCCAGCCGTCGCCGTGCGCGCGAGCGGCCGCCCGCAGGGCCAGGATCTCCGCGTGTGCGGTCGGGTCTCCGAGGGCCTCGCGCGCGTTCACCGCGCGGGCGAGTTCGGTGCCGTCGGCGGTCACGACCACCGCGCCGATGGGCACATCACGGGGACCCGCGGTCGCGGCGGCCGCCAGTGCGGCGCGGATCAGGTCCTCGTCCGCGCCCGGCTCCGCCGCGCTCGCGGTCACCGACCGGGCCTGACGGCGGCGACCCGCCGCGCCCGGCTCCGCCGCGCTCGCGGTCACCGACCGAGGCGGTCGATCACAGACGAAAGCTGGTCGGCGAAGCCCATCTCCCGGGCGATGCGGCCCACCTGTTCGTCGGCGTAGAGGTCGCTCTCATCGAGGATGACCCCCAGCACCGCATCAGACAGCCCGATGTCTGCCAGTAAGGCCAGGTCGCCCTCCTCGAAGGGCTCGGAGTCCTCGAGGTCGTCGAGGTCCAGGTCGGCGTCCAGTTTGTCCAGGACCTCGGCGGCGATGTCGTAGTCCAGCGCGGCGGTGGCGTCCGACAGCAACAGCCGGGTTCCCGACGGGCCCGGACGGAGAATGACGAAGAACTCGTCGTCGACGTCGAGGAGCCCGAACACCGCCCCCGCACTGCGCAGTTCGCGCAGCTCCGTCTCCGCTGCCTTCAGGCTCTTCAGAGCCGTGGCCGACAGGGAATAGCACCGCCACTGGCCCTCTTCGCGCACTACGGCGACACCGAACCCGTCCGGTATCTCCGCGGACGGCCCCTGGGCCGAGGCCCGCTGTGCTTCCATGGGCGCCTACGCTAGTCGTTGACCTGGCCACTTGACCAGACGAACCGGGTCGCAGGCGGCACCGCCGTCCGGGTCTGTGCCAATCTTGGACTGTGGCGAGCCCCGTTTCGAAGACACCGGTGTGCGTGCTCGGCCTGGGGCTGATCGGCGGTTCCATCATGCGGGCGGCCGCGGCGGCCGGCCGCGAGGTGTTCGGCTACAACCGATCGGTGGAGGGCGCGCACGCCGCCGTCTCCGACGGCTTCGCCGCCGGCACCGACCTCGCCGGGACGCTGGCCCGCGCGGCGGAAACCGGAGCGTTGATCGTGCTCGCGGTCCCGGTGCCGGCGCTGGCGGGGATGCTCGCCTACGTCGCCGAGCTGGCGCCGGACTGCCCGTTGACCGATGTCACCAGCGTCAAGTGCGCGGTGCACGACGAGGTCGCCGACGCCGGTCTGCTGCGGCGCTTCGTCGGCGGTCACCCGATGACAGGCACCGCGGACTCGGGGTGGGCGGCCGGTGACGCCGGGTTGTTCACCAGGACGCCGTGGGTGGTCAGCGTCGACGACCACGTCGACCCCGGGGTGTGGTCGATGGTCACGGCCCTGGCGCTGGACTGCGGCGCCCTGGTGGTGCCGGCCCGATCCGACGAGCACGACGCCGCGGCGGCAGCCATCTCGCACCTACCGCACCTGCTCGCCGAGGCCCTCGCCGTCACCGCCGGAGAGATCCCGTTGGCCTTCGCCCTTGCCGCCGGCTCCTTCCGCGACGGCACCCGGGTCGCGGGCACCGCGCCGGACCTGGTGCGGGCCATGTGCGAAAGCAATACCGCCCGGTTGGTGCCCACCCTCGACCACGCCATCGAGCTGCTGAGCCACGCCCGCGAGTCGCTGGCGAGCCACGACTCGGTGGCCGACCTCGTCGAGGCCGGCCACGCCGCGCGCACGCGCTACGCCAGTTTCCCGCGCCACGACATCGTCGCCGTCGTCGTCGGCGCCGAGAACTGGCGCGAGGAGCTGGCCGCCGCCGGCCGCGCGGGAGGGGTGGTCAGATCCGCTCTGCCAACCCGGGATAGTCCACGATGAAACCCTCTTCGTCGACACGGACGGTGGTGTCGGCGACCGGGGAACGCAACTTGATGCCGCCCAGGCTCCCGGTGCTGGTATAGCTCACGCTGGCCGCGCTCACCGACATGTCGGGGACGTTGACGTAGACCACCGGCAGCAAGGCCGACTCCGCGCGTTCATGCAGTCCCAGACGCCGGATCGGCAGCGTGTTGAATAACGGGCTGAACACCACGTCGACGTCGAGCGCGCCGTTGAAGGCGGCGCGCCGGTCACCCTGGTGATCTGTCACCAACCACATGTTCTCCTCGTCACGGGCGACGGCGAGCACGCGTTCCCGCTCGGCCAACGTGACGGTCATCCCGAGACGCTTGGTGGCACCGATCTCGTCGGTCTGCACGTCGTAATAGGCGCCGAAGGCCGGGCTGGTCGCCGTGGCCGCTGCCACGATGCGCCCGTTGGCCCGGATCCGCTTGCCGGACACCTGGATTCGGACCGATTCCATGCGCGGGACGTCTTGCGCGCGCCAGGTCAGCATCGCCTGCCACACGCGTCGGTCTGGATCTGGGGGGTCTGCGTTCACCCGTCTACCGTAAGACGTGGCCGCCGTCCGCGGCGGCAGAGTCGGCAACTGCCCCCACCTCCCGGGATCAGTGCTGGTTTCATTCCCCGCCGGATGGGACAAAGATGTGGACATGAGCAGCCACACCCCGGCCTCCTCCGGCCAGCCGCCGCCCCAGCCCGCCAAGCCGCCCCAGTCCGGCGCGCCGCCCAAAGAACCGGCGATCGGGTTCACCCGCGCCGGCGCGCTGTGGTCGTCGCTGATCGCCGGCTTCCTGATCCTGATCCTGTTGCTGGTGTTCATCACCCAGAACACGGAGACGACGGCGTTGACGTTCCTGGGCTGGCGCTGGCACCTGCCGCTGGGGGTGGCCATCCTGCTGGCGGCGGTCGTCGGCGGGCTGATCACCGTGGCCGTCGGCACGGCGCGGATCACGCAGCTGCGCCGCGCGGCCAAGAAGAACCACGCGGTGGCCGCCCGGCAGGACCGCTAACCGGTCAGCTTGGCGAGTTCGGCCAAGCCGCGCGAGATCAAGGGTGCCACCACCTCGGGTGCGTGCTCGGATTCTCCGGCGCCTTTGCGCTGAGCCTGATCCGACATCCGCCTGCGGAAGTCGATCCCGGCCGCGATGATGGCAAGCTTGAAGTAGGCCAGCGCCATGTAGAACTCCCAGTGAGCCAGCGGCCATCCGGAGACCAGCGAGTAGCGGTCGGCCAGCTCGTCGGCGCTGGGCAACAGCGGCGAGGTCCAGGCGGCCTGCGCGTTGACGATCAGGTCCAGCGCGGGGTCCCGGTACACACACATCAGCGCCGCGTCGGACAGCGGGTCCCCCAGCGTGGAAAGCTCCCAGTCCACGACGGCCAGCACCCGGGTCGGGTCGTCGGCATCCAGGATCGTGTTGTCGATACGGTAGTCGCCGTGCACGATCGAGCTCCGGCTCTGCTGCGGGACGGAGTCGCGCAGGCCGGCATGCAGGCGGTGTACGTCGGCGTCGCGGTGGTCGTCGGGCAGGCGCACCAGCTCCCACTGCGATCCCCAGCGGCGCACCTGGCGCTCCAGGTAGCCGCTGGGTTTGCCGAAGTCCCCGAGCCCCACCGCTTCGGGGTCGACGCCGTGCAGATCGACCAGCACCCGGATCAGCGCGTCGACGCAGCCGTCGATGACGGTGTGGCTGAGCGCCTCGAGTTGGGCGCGTCGTCGCACCACCTGCCCGGCGATGAATTCGACGATCTGGAACGGCGCACCCAGTACCGACTCGTCCTCGCACAGCGCGATCGCGCGCGCCACCGGAACCGGCGTGTCCCGTAGGGCGGCGACCACGCGGTACTCGCGGGCCATGTCGTGCGCCGACGGGGTGAGGCCGTGCAGTGGTGGGCGCCGCACCAGCCAGTCGGCCTTGTCGTCGTAGACCCGGTAGGTCAGGTTGGAACGACCGCCGGAGATGAACTCCACCTGCAGGTCGCCGTCGCGTTCGATGCCGAGCGACCGCAGATAACGGTCCAGCCCGGCCAGGTCGAGGCCCTCGGGTTGATCAGCTGACGTCACCGGACTTGTTTACCATCGCCGGTCACCCGGCGGTGATTTCGGGGCAGCAGGTCCCAGACGTGCTCGGTGGTGTTGACCGTGGCCACCGTCGCCTGGCCGGACCGGGAGAACAACAGGCGGGTCACCGAGGCGTAGTCGATGGGAAAGGACAGCAACCGCGCGGTGCCCAGGATCTCGTGCAGCAGCACGTTGATCACCCCGCCGTGGCCGAACACCGCCACCGTGTCGTCGTGGTCGGCCGCCGCGACGACGTCGTCGAGCCCGGCACGCACCCGCACGCGAAACGCGTCCTCGTCGACCGCGCTGGGCAGATGCCCGGAAGCCATGCGCGCCCACTCCTCGGGCCGCTCCACACGGATCTGTTCGACGGGAATGTAGAGGGGGAGGTCGCGATCGTATTCGGCGAACCGATCGTCGACCTCGACCGGCAGCTCGTGAGCCGCCGCGACCGGCTCCGCGGTCTGCACCGCGCGGCGCTGGGGGCTGCTCACCACGCGGCCGACACGGAACCTGGCCAGCGCCGCGGGCAGGCGCCCGGCCTGCGCCAGCCCTTCTTCCGACAGCTCGGGATCGGAGCCTTCACCGGGTTCGCTGCGCAGGGGCAGGGCATGCCGGACCAGAAGCACTTGCATGCGACAAGCCTCGCATGCGGCGGCGAGCCCGTTGCCCGACGTGCGGAGAATGTTATTCTCCGCACGGAGAGTGGGGTGCGCAATGGGTCTTGGCGGTGAGACCGGACCGGACGCGGCCGTGCTGGGCCGGTGGCTCGACGCCAACGACGCCCCGGGCGGCGGCGAGCCACCATCGCTGGAACCACTGAAAGGTGGTTCGCAGAACGCGCTGTACCGGATCGACCGCGGCGGGCAGGCAATGGTGCTGCGGATGCCCGGGGCCCGCGCCGATACCGCCCGCATCGACGGCCTGCTCCGCGAGATCCGCCTGGTGCGGGCACTGTCCGGCACCGATGTGCCCCACGCGGAGCTGATCGCCGCCGACGACACCGGCACCGTGCTCGGAATGCCTTTCTACGTGATGCGTGCGATCGACGGGTGGAGCCCGATGGACGGCGGCTGGCCGGCGCCGTTCGACGTCGACCTAGCGGCCCGCCGCGGGCTGGCGTTCGAGCTGGTGGGGGGCGCCGCCAAATTGGGCCGGGTGGACTGGCGCGCCCAAGGCCTCGAGGGCTTCGGCCGGCCCGACGGATTCCACGAACGGCAGGTCGCCCGCTGGCTGGCGTTTCTGGCCGCCTACCAGGTCCGCGAGCTTCCCGGCCTGGACGCGGCCGCCGACTGGCTGCGGCGCAACCGGCCCGCGTCGTATGAGGCCGGCATCATGCACGGCGACTACCAGTTCGCCAACGTGATGTTCGCGCGCGGGGCGCCGGCCAGGCTGGCCGCGATCGTGGGCTGGGAAATGACCGCGGTCGGAGACCCCCTGCTCGACCTCGCCTGGGCGCTGCTGGGCTACGACGGCGAACACCCCAGCGACGGCGGCTTTTATCTCGACATGAACGGCATGCCGACCCGCAGCGAGTTGCTGGAGCACTACGAGAAGCTCAGCGGGCTGTCCACCGAGAACATCGATTACTACCTGGTGCTGGCCAACTGGAAACTCGGCATCGTGCTGGAGAAGACGTATGCCGCCGGGGTGCGCACCGGGAAGGTGGATCCCAAGGTGCAGGACGCGTTCGCGGCGATGATCCCCAAGCTGATCTCCACCGCCGCCGAGCTGGCCCGCTCGCCACCGAGGAAGGCGGGCTGAAATGGGTTATGCCGAAAACCTTTTCGACCTCACCGACCGGGTTGTGCTGATCACCGGCGGCAGCCGGGGCCTGGGCCGCGAGATCGCGTTCGCCGCCGCCCGTTGCGGCGCCGCCGTGGTGATCGCAAGCCGCAACCTGGACAACTGCGTGGCGACCGCCAAGGAGATCGAGGCCGCGACGGGGCGCTGCGCCATGCCTACCAGGTGCACGTCGGGCGCTGGGACCAGCTCGACGGCCCGGTCGAGGCGACCTACGAACGGTTCGGCAAGGTCGACACCCTGGTCAACAACGCCGGCATGTCGCCGCTGTACGACACGCTGACCGACGTCACCGAGAAGCTGTTCGATGCAGTGGTCAACCTGAACCTCAAAGGGCCGTTCCGGTTGTCGGCGCTGGTCGGCGAGAAGATGGTGGCAGCCGGGCGCGGCTCGATCATCAACGTCAGCTCCACCGGCTCGCTGCGTCCCAATGGCGGCATCATTCCCTACGCCGCGGCAAAGGCCGGCCTCAACGCGATGACCGAAGGCCTGGCGCAGGCGTTCGGGCCGACGGTCCGCGTGAACACCCTGATGGCCGGACCGTTTCTCACCGACGTGAGCACAGCGTGGAACCTCGACGCGGCGACGCAGAACCCCTTCGCCCACCTCGCACTGCGACGGGCCGGAAATCCGCCCGAAATCGTCGGCGCAGCGCTGTTCCTGGCGTCCGACGCGTCCAGCTTCACCACCGGCTCCATCGTGCGGGCCGACGGCGGAATCCCCTAACCGATAGGAGCCTTGGATGCCTTGGGACTTCTCCACCGAGCCGGAATTCGAGAAAAAGCTCGATTGGGTCCGCGAGTTCGTGCGTGAGGAGGTCGAACCCCTCGAGATATTGTTCCCCGGCTGCGAGTTCCTGCCGCTGAACGACGAACGCCGCCGGATCGTCGACCCCCTCAAGCAGCAGGTCCGCGACAACGGGTTGTGGGCGCCGCATCTGGGTCCCGATCTGGGCGGGCAGGGGTTCGGCGCGGTCAAGCTGACGCTGATCAACGAGATCCTGGGTCGCAGCCCGTGGGCGCCGATCGTGTTCGGCACCCAGGCGCCCGACACCGGCAACGCAGAGATCATCGCCCGCTTCGGCACGCGGGACCAGAAGGACAACTACCTGTCGGGGCTGCTGTCCGGGGAGATCTTCTCGTGCTTTTCGATGACCGAGCCGCAGGGCGGCTCGGACCCACGCGTCTTCACCACCACAGCCGTCCGCGATGGGCACGACTGGGTGATCACGGGGCGGAAATACTTCTCCTCCAACGCGTCGGTCGCCTCGTTCTTCATCGTCGTCACGATCATCGACCCCGACGTCCCGGTCCACCACGGTGCCTCGACGTTCCTGATTCCGGCCGGCACCGACGGGCTGCGGGTCGAGGCCACCCACCACCTGGTCGGTGCGCTGCCCCACGAGGCCGGTCACTCCCTGGTGCACTACGACGGGGTGCGGGTGCCCGGGGACGCGCTGCTCGGAGAACCGGGGCAGGGCTTCATGATCCTGCAGGCGCGGCTGGCCGGCGGGCGGCTGCACCACGCGATGCGCTCGATCGGGGTGGCCCAGCGCGCGGTCGAGATGATGTCCAGGCGCGCGAAAAGCCGCTTCACTCAGGGTAGTTCGCTGGCCGACAAACAGCTGGTGCAGGCCTTTGTCGCCGACTCATACACCGAGCTGACGCCCTTCCGGCTGGCCGTGCTGCACGCCGCATGGCTCATCGACACCGCCGGCGAGCATGCGGCCCGCCCGGAGATCGCCGCCTGCAAGATCCTGGCGTCGAAAGTGCTGAAATCGATTGGCATGCACGCTATCCAGGTGCACGGCGCGCTGGGCGCCACCGACCAGCTGCCGCTGGTCAATGTGCTGCTCGGCGGCGTGGTGCTCGGGCTGGCCGACGGCCCCACCGAGGCCCACAAGGTCAACCTGGCCAAGATGTTGCTCAAGGGGTACCAGGCCGAAGACGCCGCGTGGCCCAGCGAGATGCGCGACGTGCGCCGCGAAGCCACCCGCGCCAAATACGGCGACCTCGTTGACCATTAGCCTGGCCGCCGGTTCGCACCTGACCGGCATGACGCGCACGGCCGCTGGGCAGCCCGCGTTCAACTGCACAGCCGCCATCCGCCGCCGCGTCGGCTCTTCCGACGACCGGCCGGGCCCCGAGGACGTCGCGCACCTGGTGCGGTTCTGCCTGCAGGAGCTGGGGGCCGGCTGATGCGCGCTGCCGTCTGTCGGTCCTACGGCGCACCCGAGGACCTGGTCGTCGACGAGCTACCCGACCCGGTGCCCGGTCGCGGCCAGCTGGTGGTGCGGGTCCACGCTGCCGCGGTCAACTTCCCCGACGTGCTGCTGATCGCCGGCAAGTACCAGATCAAGATCCCGGTCCCGTTCGTCCCGGGCAGCGAGCTGGCCGGCGAGGTGGTGGCCGTCGGCGCGGGCGCACCGTTCCGGGCCGGCCAGCGGGTCGCCGCCATCACACCCACCGGGGCATTCGCCGAGCAAGCCCTGCTCGATGCGGGATCGGTGACGCTCATCCCCGACGGCGCCGACTTCGCCTCGGCAGCGGCCTTCGGCGTCACCTACCGCACCGCGTATCACGCGCTGCGCTCGATTGCCTCTGTGCAGCAAGGGGAGTGGGTGGTGGTGCTGGGTGCCGCAGGAGGCGTGGGGCTGGCGGCGGTCGATCTGGCGGTGGCCATGGGCGCCCGGGTGCTGGCGGCCGCGTCCAGCGCGGACAAGCTCGCGCTGTGCCGGCAGCGGGGCGCCGAGGCGGTCATCGACTACGATTCCGAGGACCTCAAGTCGCGCATCCGCGAGCTGGCCGGGGACGCCGCGCGCGTGGTACTGGACCCCGTCGGGGGAGCGTATGCGGAGCCGGCGTTGCGCGTCCTGACCCGCGGCGGGACGTTTGTCACCCTGGGCTACGCCGCGGGAACCATCCCGTCCATCCCGCTGAATCCGGTTCTGCTCAAAGGCATCACGCTGTGCGGCATGGAGGTCCGGACATTCATGGCCGACCGGCCCGATGACGCGGCGCGCGACGTACTCGAGCTCTCGCAGATGTTCGCGGCCGGCGCGGTCGCGCCCTACATCGGCGCCCGATTCCCGTTGCACGAGACGGCGGCGGCGTTGCGGCACGTGGCCGACCGCAAGGCGGTCGGCAAGGTGGTGATCGACGTCAGGGCGTGACGATGTTGAAGGCCGGGTCGGGTGCGTCGAGCACGCCGAGAATTGCCTGCAGCGCCTCCCGGTCCCCCGATATCCGCAAGCCCGGCGAGTCGAAGTCGCCCATCGCGACGGTCAGCAGGCGGAGCTTGCCGTCCACGCTCACGGTCACCGACGCGGTCGCCGGGTCCGCGGCGACCTTGCGATGGACCAGCACGCCGTTGCGCAGCGCGAGTCGGTAATTGACCGCAAGGTCAGCGAATTCGACATCGACGGTGACGTCGAGTGCCCAGGCCCGCGGCCCGTCGACGCGGGTGGCCAGGGCGTCGAAGATCTGCTCCGGGGTGAGCTGCGCCAGCAGCGACAGCGACGTCGCGGTGGTGGCGGTGCCCAGGTTGCCGTCCCGCAATTCGGTTGCGCCGCTGAGGAAAAAGTTGCGCCAGGTCGCGTTCTCCGCGCCGTAGGCGAGCTGCTCGAGGGTATCGGCGTACAGATCGCGGGCACCGGAGTGACCGCTGTCGGTGAACATCGCATGATCGAGCAAGGTGGCCGCCCAACGGAAATCGCCCGACTCGAATGCGGCGGCGGCGAGTTCGACCACCCGGTCGACCCCGCCCATCGCCGCCACATACCGGGGCCCGATGGCTTCCGGGGGATGGGGCCACAGGCGGGCCGGGTTGCCGTCGAACCAGCCCATGTAGCGCTGGTAGACCGCCTTGACGTTGTGGCTGACCGACCCGTAGTAGCCGTGGGTGTGCCAGGCCCGCTCCAGGGCCGGCGGCATCTGGAACATCTCGGCGATCTCGGCCCCGGTGTACCCGCGGTTGACCAACCGCAGCGTCTGGTCGTGCAGGTAGGCATACAGGTCGCGCTGCAGCGAGAGGAACTCGACGATGCGCTCGCGTCCCCAGGTCGGCCAGTGATGGGAGGCGAACACCACGTCGGCGCGGTCGCCGAAGGCGTCGATCGCCTCGGTGAGATAGCCCGACCACGCGCGCGGGTCGCGGACCAGCGCGCCGCGCAGGGTCAACAGGTTGTGCAGGTTGTGGGTGGCGTTCTCGGCCATGCACAGCGCGCGGAAACCAGGAAAGTAGAAGTGCATCTCGGCCGGCGCCTCGGTGCCGGGCGCCATCTGGAACTCGATCTCCACGCCGTCGACGGTGTGCTTCTCGCCGGTGCGCCGGATGACCAGCGTCGGAACGATGACGGCCACCTCGCCGGTGGACGGGGCCTGCCCGAGCCCGCAGCCAACCTGGCCGCGGGGTCCGCGCGGCAGCAATGTGCCGTACATGTACGTCGCGCGCCGGGTCATCGCCGGGCCCGCGTACACGTTCTCCTGCACCGCGTGTTCGATGAACCCCTCCGGGGCCAGGATCGCGACCGCGCCGGCGTCCACGTCGGCCTGCGAGGTGACGCCCAGGACGCCGCCGAAGTGGTCGACGTGGCTGTGGGTGTAGATGACCGCGGCGACGGGCCGCTCGCCGCCGCGGTGAGCGCGGTAGAGCCCCAGGGCCGCGGCGGCCACCTCGGTGGACACCAGCGGGTCGATCACGATGATCCCGGTGTCGCCCTCGACGAAAGTGACGTTGGACAGGTCCAGACCACGCACCTGGTAGATGCCCGGAACCACCTCGTAGAGGCCCTGTTTGGCGGCCAGGGTCGACTGCCGCCACAGGCTGGGGTGCACCGTCGCCGGCGCTGGTCCGCCCAGGAAGGCGTACGCGTCGTTGTCCCACACGACGCGACCGTCGTCCGCCTTGACGACGCACGGGGACAAGGCCGCGATGAAGCCACGGTCCGCGTCACCGAAATCAGTCGTGTCCGCCAAGGGCAGAACGTGTTGGCGATGCGCCGCCTCGATGATCGCGGTGGGGGGTTTGTGAATCACGGACACAGCGTGTCACGTCCGGCAACTCATGAACACGCAAAGAGTTTCCCTCAGGCCCTGGTCTTTGCTCCCGCACACCCGCATACTCCCCGAAAGGTCCCCGAGAGCAAAGGACCGCAAACATCGGGCAAAGGAGCACGGGTGAAGCGTGGACTGGCGGTCGCGGTAACCGGGGCGGCGATTCTGGCGGCAGGAATTTCCGGTTGTTCGAGCAATAAGTCGACGACGGGCAGTTCCGGGCCGAGCTCGGGTACGAGCTCGGCGGCGAGCTCCGGCGCGTCGGCCGGGTCCAAGGTTGTCATCGACGGCAAGGACCAAAAAGTCAGTGGCACAACGGTGTGCAGCACCGCAGGCAGCACGATCACCATTGCGATCGGGGGTTCGGCCACCGGTATCGCGGCCGTGCTCACCGACGGCAACCCGCCCGAGGTGAAGTCCGTCGGGCTGGGCAACGTCAACGGGGTGACGCTCGGCTATGCACCGGGCACCGGCCAGGGCAGGGCCTCGGCGACCAGGAACGGCACGGGCTACACGATCACCGGCACGGCCACGGGGGTGAACATGGCAAACCCCATGCAGCCGGTGAGCAAGCCGTTCGAAATCGAGGTGAACTGTTCCAGCTAATCGCTGAGCGGCAATCGCACCGTGAATTCGGTGCGACCGGGGGCGCTGTCCACCGTGATGGTCCCCTGGTGCGCCCGCACGACCGCGGAGACGATCGCCAGCCCCAGACCGGTGCTGCCTCCCTTGCGGGAGCGCGAAGTGTCACCGCGCGCGAAGCGTTCGAACACCTCCGATTGCAGGGCTGGCGGAATCCCGGGCCCGTCGTCGATCACCTGCATCACGGCATATCCGGGTTCGGCGCTCAGCCGCGCCGTCACGACGGTGCCCGCGCCGGTGTGGATGTGGGCATTCGCGAGCAGATTCGTGACCACCTGGTGCAGCCGCGCCGCGTCGCCGGTGACGATCACCGGTTCCTCGGGTAGGTCCAGCTCCCACCGGTGGTCCGGTCCGGAGACGTGCGCGTCGCTGACCGCGTCGACCGCCAGCCTCGACAGGTCCACCGGCTCGCGTTCCAGCGGGCGGCCGGAGTCCAGGCGGGCCAGCAACAGCAGGTCCTCGACGAGGCGCGTGATCCGATCCGTCTCCGATGCCACCCGGCTCATCGCGTGCTCCACCGCCTCGCGGTCATCACCCAGACGTTGCGTGAGTTCGGTGTAGCCGCGAATCGCGGCCAGCGGCGTGCGAAGCTCGTGGCTGGCGTCGGCGACGAACTGGCGGACCCGGGTCTCGCTGGCCTGGCGCGCCGACAGCGCCGCGGCGATGTGGTCGAGCATCCGGTTGAGCGCCGACCCCAGCTGGCCCACCTCGGTGTGCGGGTTGGCATCGGATTCGGGAACACGCACCGGCAGCTTCACCTCACCGCGGTCCAACGGGGTGTCGACGACTTCACGGGCGGTCTGTGCGACGCGGCGCAGTGGCGCCAGCGCCCGCCGGATGATGACGACCCCGGCGGTAGTGGCCGCGACGAGCGCGATCACGGTGACGATCGCGAGGATGACCAGCATACGGATCATGGTGGCGTCGACGTTCGCCATCGACAGACCCGTGACGATGATGTCGTTGGCACTCCGGCTCGGCGCGGCCACCACGCGGTAACGGCCAAGGCCGTCGAGGTCCAGCGTCACCGGCGCGCGACTGTGGGCGATACGCGCGAGTTGCGCCTGCGCCGAGGGGGTCACGGCGGCCCGGGTGCCAATGGGGGTCAGGTAGCCGGCGTCGACGGTCCTGCCGTCGCTGACCACGGCGGCCACCATCCCCGCCGGCTGCCCTGGAGCGTCGAGAAACCGCGGGCCCGGTCCGGGCCTCGGAGACGGGTGCGGGTGGTTCCACCGGCCCGGATGGGACCGTTCGTGGTACATCAGTGCCGAGCGGTAGGACGTCCCGGCGAGTTGCCCGTCGAGCTGGGCCACGAGGTGGCGCAGCAGCGAGAGTTCGGTCGCGGCGGTGATCCCGATGCACACCACCGCGAGCACCACGACCTGTCCGACCAGCAGCTGCAGCCGCAGCGACCAGACCCGCCGGACGCCGCTGCGCTTATTCCTCACCTCTTAGCGGACCGGCTTGAGGACATAGCCCGCCCCGCGCAACGTGTGGATCATGGGCTCGCGGCCGTTGTCGATCTTCTTGCGCAGGTAGGAAATGTAGAGCTCCACGATGTTGGACCGGCCGCCGAAATCGTAACTCCATACCCGGTCGAGGATCTGTGCCTTGCTCAGCACGCGCCTGGAGTTACGCATCATGAACCGCAACAGCTCAAACTCGGTGGACGTCAACGAGATCGGCTCGCCGGCGCGGCTCACTTCGTGACTGTCCTCGTCCAGCAACAGGTCCCCGACCACCAGTTGCGCGCCGCTGTCCAGCGTGGTCACCCCGGTACGCCGCAACAGCGCCCGCAGCCGCAGCACCACCTCTTCGATGCTGAACGGTTTGGTGACGTAATCGTCACCGCCCGCGGTCAGCCCGGCGATGCGGTCTTCCAGTGCGTCTTTGGCGGTCAGCAGCAGCACGGGCAGCTGCGGATTCTCCTCGCGCAGCTTGCGCAGCACGTCGAGCCCGCTCATGTCGGGCAGCATCACGTCGAGGACGACCACGTCCGGACGCTGGGCGCGCGCGGCCGCCATCGCCGACGCCCCGTCAACAGCGGTGGCGATGGCCCACCCCTCGTAACGCAGCGCCATCGCCACCATCTCGGCCAGGACGGCCTCGTCGTCGACGACCAACACGTTGATCGGGTTGCCGTCGGCCCGGCACATGACGACCCGCTCCACCGAGGCCCGCGGTTGCGTCACGGGTTCCAGTATGCTCGGCCGGCTGAGCCGTCGCTAAGTCGTTGCTATGCGTGTGCTGTGAAACAAAAACGCGTAGCCGCCGAAGCGGTCACGTGATTTTTCACGGTGGGACGTCTAGTGGTCTTGCCCGTTAATCCGTCGGGCCCGTTCGCTGGGGCGTCGAGACTGCGGTGGCAGCGCCGAAACGCGAAAAAAGTAGCGCTGAGCACAGTCTCGACGCCGCCAGCGCAGACTCGGCACCAGCGGCGTCTCGCCTGGAACCCGGCACGCACCCAGGCCGCACTGCGGCGATGGCACGAATCCACGGCCGGGGCAGCCCGGTGATCTGCCGGGGTCCCTCAGGGACAGGCGGCCCGACCCTGTTGTCACGCCCGCAAGCCCTCCCCCGGAATGATCATGGAGCTCGGTGGCGATGGCGGCGACGGCATGGGAGCCTCAGGAACCGCAGCGCTGACCCGTGCCGCGTGCCTGGCGTCCCCGGTGTCTCGTCGGTGTGGTGGGGTGTTCGTCTGATATTGCTGCAGTGAAATAATCTTCACCGTTTTCAGCCCTGTGGTGAGACTGGCCTGCTGGATGTGGCCGCTGCGTTGCCGGGGCCGTGACTCCGGGAGCGCCACCGGGACACGGCGTGCAAGCCCGCTCCGGCAGCGATCAGCGCCATCCCCACGGCCAGCAGCAACCATGGGCTCAGTCCGTTGACCCAATCCGCCAGCCGGCTCTGCACGGTGCCGACGGCCCGCACCACGGGGTCGCCGGCGTCGGCATCGGTGTAGTAGAGCCGGATTTCGTAATAGCCGTAGTAGGCCACGTACAGACCGGTGAGCAGCACGACGACCCCGGCG
>NZ_JBMIOP010000248.1:0-2575 GCF_049197365.1 Mycobacterium sp. THU-M104 | reverse complement strand
CATCTGATACTCCTGTCCTCATCGAAGATCATCCTCTTCGGCGCGCAACGCCCAGTTCGCGAAACGCTCGCCGGGATCACGCTTGGTGACGAAGTTGCGCACCACCCGGTCGATGTAGTCGCCGAGATCGTGACTGTAGACCTTATGCGCACGCAGTTTGCGGCCAAACCCAGCCTCTTGGCCAAGACCTCCGCCCAGGTGAACCTGGAAACCTTCGACCGCCCCGCCGTGGCCGTCGTCGAGCATCTGACCCTTGAGCCCGATGTCGCTGACCTGGATGCGGGCACAGGAATTGGGGCAGCCGTTGAGCCCGACGCTGATCGGCACATCGAGCCCGTCGTTGATGTCGGCCAGGCGGGATTCCAGCTCGGGCACCAGCGTATGGGCACGGACCCGCGTCTCGGCGAACGAGAGCTTGCAGAACTCGATGCCGGTGCAGGCCATCAGGTTCTTGCGCCAGCGCGACGGCCGCGCCGGCAACCCGAGCGTGTCGAGAGCGGCCACCATCTCCTCGACCTTGTCGTCGGGCACGTCGAGGATGATCAGCTTCTGATACGGGCTGAACCGGGCCCGATCCGAGCCGACCCGTTCCATCAAGTCGGCTACCGCCGACAGTGTGCTACCTGAGACTCGCCCGGCGATCGCGGCGACCCCGATCGCGTTGAGGCCGTTTTTTTGCCGCTGCACTCCCACGTGATCGATCGGGTGGGTGATCGGCTCGGGTGCCGGCCCGTCGACCAGTCGTCGATTGAGATACTCGCTTTCGAGCACCTCGCGGAATTTTTCCACCCCCCAGTCCTTGACCAGAAACTTCAGCCGCGCCTTGGCGCGCAGCCGCCGATAACCGTAATCGCGGAACAGCGCGGTCACCGCCTCCCACACGTCGGGCACCTCGTCCAGCGGCACCCAGACACCGACCCGCTGGGCCAGCATTGGGTTGGTCGACAGGCCGCCACCGACCCACAGGTCCATACCGGGGCCGTGCTCGGGATGGCTGACGCCGATGAACGCCACATCGTGGGTTTCGTGCGAGACGTCCTGCAATCCCGAGATCGCGGTCTTGTACTTGCGGGGCAGGTCCGCGTACTCGGGGTTGCCCAAAAACCGCCGGGTGATCTCCTCGATGGCCGGCGTGGGATCAAGAACCTCGTCCAAGGATTCACCGGCCAGCGGCGAGCCGTGGAAGCCACGCGGGCAATCCCCGCACGCCTCGGTCGTTTGCAAGCCCACCTCGTCGAGCCGCCGCCAGATCTCGGGAACATTCTCGATTTCCACCCAATGGATCTGCAGGCTTTCCCGATCCCCGATGTCGGCGGTGTCGCGGCCGAACTCGGTGGAAATCTGACCCATGGCGCGCAGCGCGGCCGCCGAGAGTGCCTTGCCGTCGGAGCGGATCCGCATCATGAAATAGCGGGCCTCGATGGTGTCGATGTTCTCGTCCCCGGTCCAGGATCCGTCATAGCCCTGCTCACGCTGGGTGTACAGCCCCATCCAGCGGAATCGCCCCCGCAAGTCGGTTTTGTCGATGCTGTCGAAGCCCCGCTTGGCGTAGACGTTCAAAATCCGGTCACGGACGTTGAGCGGGGCGTCGTCCTGTTTGAATCGCTCGTTGTCGTTGAGCGGTGCACGCTCGCCCAGCGCCCACTGGCCTTCGCTGCGTTTCTTACCGGACCGGGGGTTGCTCATTTTTGGTCCCTCCTTCACAACGTCGTCGACGTGGGCCACTCCTTCGGCGCCCAGCGCTCGGAACCACCGACGACACACCGACACCACCGGAGATATGCACCCAACGCGACGGCGGCGACACCAGCCGACCGAGGGGGTGATACCCACTTTGTTCACGCCGTAACCCGTAGCGGCATGAGATTTCCTGGATTCGTTGTCGGTACGGAATGGCCGTCTGAAATCGAACCCTTCAACCGTTGGCAGTGTTTCGATGGCAATCTCGTTAAGCGGCGTTTGCTTGGCGATGCGATGCGCGACCGCTCGCGAGCGGCCGGCAATCGGGCACATGGGATCGCAGCTAAGCCGCGCACCCGGTCCGCCGGCCGGGCCAGCACGACCGACGTATCCAGATACCTGCCGCCCAGCACACTCGCCAACCGCCTGTGTCACATGAGACCGGCGGCGTCCATCCCGCGCAGTTCCTTCTTCAAATCGGCGATCTCGTCTCGGAACCGGGCGGCCAATTCGAACTGCAGATCGCGCGCGGCGGCCGTCATCTGCGCGGTGAGGTCCTTGATGAGATCGGCCAGCTCGGCGCGGGGCATGTTGGCGGTGTCGCGACCTTCGAACACGCCGGCGCTCACCGCACGTCCCGGCTCACCCTGCGCGCGCCGGCCGCGGGATGCGTTGCGGCCTGACCCGCCGATCCCGATGTCGGTGTCGTCTGCCTCGCGGTAGACCTGGTCGAGGATGTCGCCGATCTTCTTGCGTAGCGGTTGCGGGTCGATGCCGTGGGCCTCGTTGTAGGCGATCTGTTTGGCCCGCCGCCGCTCGGTCTCGTCGATGGCCTCTTTCATCGAATCGGTGATGGTGTCGGCATACATGTGCACTTCCCCGGAGACGTTGCGGG
>NZ_JBMIOP010000240.1:0-7303 GCF_049197365.1 Mycobacterium sp. THU-M104 | reverse complement strand
TGCGCAGCAGGATGTGCTCGGCGTCCCAGTCCATCGGGGTGCGCCGATGCGTCCGCGAACGGCGCTCGATGTCGTGCCAGGGGCCCATCACCAGCGCATCGCGCACGATCAGCCACCCGGTGTAGGTCTGCCAGGTGATCTCCATGATCAGACTGCCGGGCAGGTAGCGGCGGGCCGACGGAACCGAAACCCCGTAGGGCCCCAGCCTGAAATGACCGGTGCTGCGGTCCAGGATCGCCCCGAACACGCTGGGAGAGTCCGGTCGGGGCACGCAGAGCCATTCCACTGACCCCGCCGGGGAGATCAGGCACGTCGTATCCCAGTCGGACAGAAACGCATAATCGGCGATCTCCGGAGCCGGTTGAGTTGCATGTCAAGCAGTTTCACGTCCTCCAGCGACGTCAGCGCGTCGACCCGGTCGGCGAGCCAGGGTACAGCTCGGCCAGCGCCCGGCGCAGTGTCGCGATGACTTGGGCGCGCATCTGCGTTGTTTCGCTTCCGCGGTCCCGTTAGGTGACGCCGGCGATCCGGTCGCCGTCCCGGATCACGCCGGCCACCTTGGTGCTGCGCAACAACCGGAAGCAGGGCTCGGCCGCGGCGGCGGTCGCGATCATCTCCAGGAAGTCCCACTGCGGCACCAGAGCGATGTGCCGGTGCGCGCCCGGCAGCCGCGTCAGGTCGAGGTCGACCAACTGGTTCTGGATCCTCACGTGGATGCTGTCGATGAGGCAGGTCGTATTGTCGGCAGCAGCCATGGGTCGATCCTGGCAGACGGGCGATTCGTTGCCCGCGCGTTGGCTTTGGCGGCGGGTCCGAATAGTGTGTGGCCGATGACCGCGTTCCTGAACTGGTGGGACGGCAACGAACTGTGGCTTTCCGGGCTTCCGTTCGTGCTGCAGGCGATGGTGGTGATGCCGATCGTGCTCGCGGTGGCCTATCTCATGGCGCTGGTGCTGGACGGACTGCTCGGCAAGGGCATCGACGTGATGCGCCGCCTCCGGCGCACCGACGGGACGTCGCGGTAACGTCCATGCCCCGCTCGCATGTGACACTCGTGCTCGTCGTGCTCGTGGTGCTCGTCATCGTCACATGGTTGTTGACCCATTGAACCGTCGCCGGCCAGTCCCGTGCGGTCGCCGATAGCACGCCGGCCACGTCCGGCTCCGTCACGATGCGTGCAGACCGCACTCGGTCTTGGCGGTTCCCTGCCAGCGTCCGCTGCGCGGGTCGGCGCCCAGGGCGGGCCGCACGGTGCAGGGCGCGCAGCCGATCGACGGATACCCTTCGTCGATGAGCGGGTTGACCAGCACGCCGTGCTCGGCGATGTAGCTCTCGACGGCCCGGTCGGTCCAATCCACCAGCGGACTGACTTTCACCAGCTTGAACGCCTCGTCGAAGCTGACCACCGGCGCGTTCGCGCGGGTGGGTGCGTCGACCCTGCGCAGCCCCGTGACCCACGCTGAATAGCCTTGCAGCGCTTTACCTAACGGAGCGACCTTGCGCTGCCGGCAGCACTCACCTGGGTTCCGTGCGTACAGATCCTTGCCCAGCAGCGCATCCTGCTCGGCCACCGTGTGCTCGGCAGTGGCGTTGATCACGTGGATGTCGTAGACCGACTCGACCGCGTCGCGCGTCCCGATGGTTTCCGCGAAGTGGTATCCGGTGTCCAGGAACACAACCGGCACCCCGGGCCGGACCTGGGCGGCCAACTCGACGAGCAGCGCGTCCTGCATGCTGGAAGCGACCACGTAGTTGCACGTCGCCCAACTGCGCGGTCGGCGCACGCCGCCGAAGATCTCGTCCGTCCACCTCAGTACCTCGGTGGCGCTTGCGCCTTCGAGGTCGGCCGCCCCGCGCGCCGCCATCTCACGCAACTCGGCCTCGGAGAGGCTCGTCGCTTCGGTGGTGGTCATCGGTGATCTTTCTCCGTCCACCTGGTGTGCGTGACAGAGCGCACACCAGGATCCATGTGGTGATCGGTTTTTCTCAGCGGGATAGGCGTTCGCAAACACGATGTCGCGCTGACGCTTTCGCTGTGACCCCGTACGCAGCGCTGCGTACCATGGCGAAAACCATTGGTTACCTCGAGATATTCCCGCGCACGCCCTCGCGTGGCGATGCGCAACTGTGCGCAAGAGGTTGTGATCATTGCTCCGTGGTCATTCAAGAACGCGCGCAGGCGTGGACGCGCAAATCAGAAGAAAATTTCCGGCGGTGGCACAGATCCGGCGCCTGCTACTGACAAGTGGGCGGGTCTACGACGTCAGCGGAGACAACAACAGCTGCCGCCGCGCTTGAGATCGATGTGCCGCCGTGTCACCAGCGCAACGCGCAGTCGGGGGTTGGAGACGGTCACGCCGGTCACTGTGCCATGGAAAACGTCCGCGCGCCCTCGCGGGGACCCGATTCGCATGCGAAAAAGCTGCTTTTCCGTTACCGATGTGACATCTGTTACCAGTGATAATTTCTTCGTCGTGTGCTGGAGGGGATGGAGGTCATTGTGCGCGGATCACGGGTCGAGAGCGGCAGCGCCGCCCAGACGGTGGGCAGAAGGCCAATCGGCGCGTCGCATTTCGCGATCACCGAACGACTCCCGGGGATCGTGCGTCATCGCCCCGGTGCGACTTCTCGCTCGCGTCCGAGACGTTCGGCATTGCGCTGGCTGGCCGCCGGAGTCCTCGTCATCACTTTGGCCCTCGCGGGCTTGGGCGGGCAGTTGCTCTATCAGGAGCAGCAACGCAACACCGCCGCCAGGGAGGCGCTCGCGGCCGCCCAGACCTATATCGGCAAGCTGATGAACTTCGACGGCGAGACCATCGGGGACAGATACGGCGACATCCTCGACGGCGCGACCGGAGATTTCCAAGCGAACTACCGCAAATCCGGCTCGGAACTGCACCGGATTCTGCGGGAAAATGCGACGACCGTGCGCGGGAGGATCACCGAGGCTTGGGTGAAGAAGGCCACCACCAGCAGGGCCGTGGTCGTCATGCTCGTCGACCAATCGGTCAAGACTCGCCAGAGTCCGAGAGCGACCCTGCAACGGAGTCGGGTCAAGATGGTCATGACGAAGGTCGGCGGTCGTTGGCTGGCCAGCAAGGTGCGAGTGATATGACACTCAATCCCGCGGGATTCCGCATCGTCGTGTCCGCGTTCCTGGCTCAAGTCCTGATGGTGGGCGCGCTGTTCGCCACCGCTCTGGCGGTGTCGACCAGCGACTCCAAAGCCGAGGATGTCGATTGGGAAGCCATCGCGCAGTGCGAATCGGGCGGCAACTGGGCGGCCGACACCGGCAACGGCCTGTACGGCGGCCTGCAGATCAGCCAGCCGACATGGGATGCCAACGGCGGTCACGGTTTGCCGTCGGCCACCTCGCCTGACGGGCAGATCGAGGTCGGAGATCGGATCATGGCCACCCAGGGTCCCGGCGCGTGGCCCCAGTGTGCGGCGTGCAGTCAGGACGCGACACCGGTGGGGTCTTTGACGCAGCTTCTCGGCTTCCTGGAGAATCATGGCGGCGGCTGCCCGAAGACAGAAGAGGACTGAGGGCTCCGAGCCGGTCCGCAGCCATGGGATCCGCAGCCATGGGATCATGAGGCATGAGCCAGCCCGAGGAACCGGTCGACATTCCTGGCCTGCGGCTCGGTCCGGATCGGCCGTTCGGGTTGTATGTGCACGTCCCCTTCTGTATAACCCGTTGCGGTTATTGCGATTTCAACACCTACACTCCGGCAGAGCTGGGGGGAGTCAACCCCGATGCCTGGCTGCAGGCGCTGCGCACGGAACTCGGACTCGCGGCCGCGCGGTTGGCCGCGCCGACGGTGGACACCGTCTTCGTCGGCGGCGGGACGCCGTCACTGCTGGGCGGCGCGCGCGTGGCGACACTGCTGGACATGGTGCGTGAGCACTTCGCGCTGGCACCGGACGCCGAGATCACCACCGAGGCCAACCCGGAGTCGGCCTGGCCGGACTTCTTCGCCGCGATCCGTGCGGCCGGATACACGCGGGTGTCGCTGGGCATGCAATCGGTGTCACCGCGGGTGCTGGGAGTCCTCGACCGGATTCACACGCCGAACCGATCGGCGGCCGCGGCCCGCGAGGCCCTGCAGGCCGGATTCGAACACGTCAGCCTCGACCTGATCTACGGCACGCCGGGGGAGAGCGACGACGACCTGCTGCGTTCCGTCGACACGGCGGTCGAAACCGGCGTGGATCACGTGTCCGCCTATGCCCTGACCGTCGAGGAGGGCACCGCGCTGGCCCGGCGGGTTCGCCACGGGGAGCTGGCCGCCCCCGACGACGACGTCCTCGCGCACCGCTACGAGCTGGTTGATGCCCGTCTCACCGAGGCGGGGATGAGCTGGTACGAGGTGTCCAATTGGTCGCGCCCGGGCGGAGAATGCCGGCACAACCTCGGCTACTGGGACGGCGGTCAGTGGTGGGGCGCGGGGCCCGGGGCGCACGGCTATGTCGGAGCTACGCGCTGGTGGAATGTCAAGCATCCCAACGCCTATTCCGAGAGGTTGGCCAATGCGGCGCTGCCCGTGGCGGGATTCGAGCAACTCGGCCCGGACGCGTTGCACACCGAGGAAGTCCTGCTGAGAACACGCCTGCGCCAAGGCCTTCCGCTGGCCGTGCTGGACGCCGCCGAGCGCGAACGCGCCGAGTGCGCAGTCGCCGACGGATTGTTGGTGCCACTGCGGGACCGGCTGGTCCTCACCGAACGCGGACGCCTGCTCGCCGACGGGGTCGTGCGGGGCCTGCTGGGGTAGTTCTCAGGTGCCCGGGAACCAGTGCCCGATGACGTGGGCGATCTCGATGTAGAGCGGGATGCCGATCGTGACGTTGTAGGAGAACGTCAGGCCCAGCGATGCGGCCAGCGGCAGGGTCGGGCTGGCCTCGGGGATGGCCAGGCGCTGCACGGCAGGCACGGCGATGTAGGACGCCGCGCCGCACAGCACCGCGAACAGCACATAGGTCCCCGGCTGGAAGTCGGTGTGGGTCAGGTAGGCGTACAGGTGGGCGACGACGATCCCCAGCGCGGCAAAGATGTTCGGCGCCAGCAGGCCGAAGATGATGAAGCCGCGCCCGGCCGACCGGAGGTCCTTGAGCTTGCGGGAGGCCGTCATTCCCATCTCCAGCAGGAACAGGCACAGCACGCCCTGGAACGCCAGCACGAAGAACCTGTCGTCATCGGCCACGACCTTCTGGCCCTGCAACCCGCTGAGCAGTCCGATGACGATGCCGCCGAAGAGCAGGACGAGTCCCGGGTTGAGGAAGACTTCCTGGAACAGCTCGCGGGTGAACAGGGAGGACCTCTTGTCGACCGGCAGCGGCTCGCCCAGGTCCAGATCCTCGGGATGGTCCGACATCTCCATCGCGAACTCCAGCTCCTGCTCGACGCCGCGCTCGTGTTCGGCCTGCAGGCTGCGGCCGCCGGCGGGCCGCGCCGGCGTGCCCGGGCCGATGCCGGCCTTGACCGGCGCGGTGTATCCGGCCTCGTCGGGCATGTTCCCGGCGTCGTCCATGCCCCGATGCCGCAGCCGCGCCACCAGGTACAGGGCCACCAGGCAACCGGGAATCTCCATCACGGCCAGCATCACCGGCATGTAGGCGTTGAACGCGATGCCGACCGAGGTCAGCACGGCTATGCAGGTGGCGAAGGTGCCCGCCGAGTCGGAACCGTAGTAGCCCGCGACCGTCGCCTTGTCGACGCCTCGCATCGAACTCAGTGAATTCAAGAGCAGGTAGGCCAGACAGCCGATCAGGAAATTCGTCACAAAGCCCAACACCATGAACCCGACGATGGCCCCGATGCTGGAGGCGCCGATCTGGGCCAGTTCCTCGCCGCCGTGCCAGCCGATGGCCAGCAACAGATACATGGTCAGGCCCTGGTAGATCACGTAGGGGAACTCGAAGCGCACCTTCAGGATCGGGATCAGGAACCCGAAGTAGAAGAACAGCAAAAGCGGCTTGAACAGGTTGTGGGTGAAGTTGTTCCAGAACTCTTGCAGCATGGGGCCTCCCGTGGCAGGTGACTGATCAGGGAAGCAACGTTCGTCAGCGAGCAAACCGCGAACGATCCCGGCGATCGTGAAGAATCTAGCCCCGCCGGTGCCATACCGCGACTCGTGGACACGCCGGCGTCGCGGGACGAATTCCATCACGCGAGACGGCTTTCGGCAAAGAAAAACCAGGGTCGGGCGCGTGCCGCCGACAGTCGGCGACCCTGGAGTGCCGGGGCAATCTGGGGTGAATGCGCGCTGAGCGTGCTGCCGGCTCGATGCGTGGGTCGGCGCGGACCGGTGACAGGGCCGTCGGCGGTCCCCGGCCTCGGTGGGAGTCGCTTCCGCAGGCGCACCGGGGTCGACCCCATTGGATAGGTTAGGCTACATTTACTAACCATGACCGAGGTCGGCGTCGAGACGAATCCCGGGGACTGCGCGGCATCGACGATTCCGCTTCCCGCACACGTCGATCCCGCCGACCTGGCGGCCGCGCTGGCCGCGGCGCTGTCGGAGCGGGCCGGCGAGCAGTATCTGCTCTACGAGCGGGCCGGCGAGTGGGTGCTGGCCAGCGGTGTGCGGGCGATGATCGAGCTGGACTCCGACGAGCTGCGGGTGACGCGCGACGGGACGACCCGGCGTCACCCGTGGTCCGGACGGCCCGCACCCGTCCTGGGTGAGGCCGTCGACCGGCTGCTGCTGGAGACCGATCAGCTGTTCGGTTGGGTCGCCTTCGAGTTCGGCGTGTACCGCTACGGGCTGGGTGACCGGCTGGCTCCCCACACCCCGCTGGCCCGGGTGTTCTGGCCCCTTGGCCGCATCGTGGTGAGCCGCGGCGAGGTTCGACTCGCCGGCGCTGCGCCCGGCCACCGCGAGGCGGTGCTGGCATTGCTCGGCGACGGGGTGCCCGAGGTGTGCGACGCCCGCGGCATCGAGGTGACCGCCGATTCGTCGGGCTACCGCGACCGGGTGGCGGTCGCCGTCGGCGAGATCGCGGCGGCGCGCTACCAGAAAGTGATCCTCTCCCGCTCCGTGAAAGTACCCTTCGCGCTGGACTTTCCGGCCACGTATCGGCTTGCTCGTCGGCACAACACGCCGGTGCGATCATTTCTCTTGCGGCTGGCCGGGATTCGGGCGCTGGGCTACAGCCCCGAACTGGTTGCCGCGGTCGACCGGGATGGTGCGGTGGTCACCGAGCCGCTGGCCGGGACGCGCGCGTTCGGCCGGGGCGCGGCGCATGACCGCCGGGCCCGCGCCGATCTGGAGTCTAACTCCAAAGAGATCGTGGAGCATGCCAT
>NZ_JBMIOP010000232.1:0-1505 GCF_049197365.1 Mycobacterium sp. THU-M104 | reverse complement strand
ACCGGCGTAGAACGCTTCCATATCAGGGGCCACCAGAACGATCACGTGATGGGTCGCAGAATGATCGAACTCGGCTCGGACGAAGGCATCCCTTTCGGCGCCAGCAGCGCCGGCGAGTTGCGTGGTCGCCACCACTAACACCAGCGGGCCGAGAACGAGGTGCACCCCAACGAGAAACCAGCGTCCAGCGCGCAGCGCCGATTACGGACGTACGGCGACGAGTTGCTGGCTGCCGCGGTAGATCAAGATGGCAACGAACAACGCGGTCGCGATACTCGGGAAGAGCATCAGCCGCGCACTGGGCGGGCCAGATGTCAGCACCAACGAGAACACAGCTCCCGGCAGCAACCACCGCAGCGCGGCACGCTCCGTATCGCAAACGGCGGGCTGAACGAGCCGATAGAGGGCAAACGCAATAAGGGCGGCACCAAATCCAAGCACGATAAAAAACGCGGTCGGCACGGCCGGGGCCGCCTCGGGAATCCCCGACAGCGCGAGACCCACCAGCATGGGAACCCGCTGAGCAGCGGCACGCAAGAAACCGACCGGTTCGGTGGTGGGATCGATATACTCCGCCCCGCGAACCAAAGCCGAAAAAGACATAGGCGCCAAGGTAAATCGCGGTGATCGCAACTACCGGAGCGCTCGAAAGCAGGCGAGAGCGGGGCGACGACCGCCCAGGCGGTGCGGGGCCGAACGCGTCAAAAGCCAGCCAGTAGACAACGGCGCCCACACCCGCTTCGCTGCCGAGCAACGCCACCATGATGCCGACCGGGCCCAGCCAGAAACCCGGCTTCCAACCGTCGCGAACGAACCGCACATGGGCGGCGAGGGCGAGCACAGCCGGGATGGCCGCGACCACGAAGTGGCGGGACGAGATCCAGTCGGCGGGCATCACATGATGCGGGTCAACGGCAAAAAGCAGGGTTGCGAGCGTCGCAGCCACTGCCGACGGTCCTGACCGGCGCACACCGAGAGCGACGCGGAAAAACAGGCCCACACACAGCACGAGCGCGGTGTACAGCAACGCCGAGGTGATGTGATAGCCCACCGCGTGATAACGCCAGAGGCCATGGTCGAGAGCAAACACGAGACTCGTCAGCGGCCGACAGAAGTGCATCGTCGCACCCGGATCGCTGAACCACGGAACCGGCCCGTCCCGAATCTGCCGCTCGACCTCGGCACGGTGGGAAGCGAAATGATAAAGGTCGAGCGGAGACCGCTCTGCCAGGGACGGCACCTTGTGCTCGATTTCGACGATCAAACTGTAATCGTCGGCGCAAAAGCCGACCCACAACGCGGGCACGGCGACCACTGCCGCCAACACGACGATTGCGCCGAAAGCTTGCGGACGCCCAAAAAGGTTGAAAAAGCCGATGAATCGGCCCGGAAGTACCGCGACGGCCAACGCCAGACCGGTGTCCGATGAACTCGGGAGTTTCTGACCGGTCGGGGCCGCCACGCGTTTCCGGACCGTCGATACCGCGCACCGACGCACCCCGGGG
>NZ_JBMIOP010000229.1:0-47651 GCF_049197365.1 Mycobacterium sp. THU-M104 | reverse complement strand
GTCCGATTGTCGCACCGCGCAGCGAAAATCTGCGTCCACCCGCCTGATCGCAGAGATCCAACGGGCGAGCTGTCGGGATGGTGGACCCGCCGCGTCGGTGACCAGTGTCGGCTGTGAGCTCCCCACGAGCGTAACGCGGTTGCGAAATCCGGCTCGGAATGTCGCGGTGCCGTTACGCTCGCGGGGCCGCCAGCGCCGCCAGCATCGCGGCGTCACCAGCGTCGCGGCGTCACCATCGTCGCCAGCGAATTCGGAATCCCTTGCTCTCCGTGATCACTGGACCTGGGGAATTCTCAAGGAATCCGGGGTAGACGTCAGTCCCAAGGGTTTACCAGGTCGACGCCCGCTCCGTCGAAGTGGGGAGTATTGCGGGTAGCCACAGTTGCGTGCCGGGATGCGGCGATGCCGGCTATCTGCACATCACGAATTTGCACCGCGCGCCCGACTCGTTGACGGGTGGCGGCGATGGTCCCAGCGGAAATCGCGGCCGTCAGGTCGAAAGATTGCACACGACCATCAAGGTCTTCGTCGAGGAGTTGAGTAAACATCTCGTCGAGCCGCTTGCGCCGCCGGCTTGACGCCAAAAGTTCGATGCCGGTGCGGATCTCGAATACCGTCACCGATGTCGTCCAGATTGATTCGGTGGGCTGATGATCGAGCCATGCCACGACGGCCGGATCGGGTGTGTCCCGCATCAACGCGGAGAGCACATCGGTGTCGAGCACGATCATGATTCGTTGAACTGCGCAGGCTGGACGGGCTGGCCCCGCAGTTCGGGAATGTCCTCGGTGAGGCCCATGCCCGTGAAGCGCGACGCGATGCGAGACCCGAGCCGCCCGGGCGGATTGTCGACGTTCCGGACTGCGTTCCGCAGGATCTCGCGCACCTCTTCCTCGGTGCTGCGACCGTGTCGACGGGCTAGTCGCTGCAGTTTGGCCTTGGTGTCGTCCTCAAGTTGACGGATGAGAATCTGCGCCACCGAGCAACGATATCATGATATCGTTCAGAAAGTGCATTGACCTCGCGGTCGAGTTTGTGGAGCACTCCAAGAATGGCCCCGTTGACGGTGGTGCCATCATTCAGCGCAGTCGACCGCGGCCTCGAGAGCCACGCAAATGGCGCGCATCCGGGTGGCGGCGAGCCGGCCGAGCCGATTCACCAACACTGCGACCGAGACACTTTCGACCGAGTCCAGATTCACCGCAGAACGCCGCGGAATCGGGTCGGAACCGGGTTCGAGGACGACCTCGCTGACCAATCCCCGGATGGTTGTGGTGCAGGGCGCCACGAGTGCGCGTCGAAGCCGAGGGATCGCCGCATCGCGCGAGAGCACAACAACCGGACGCCGGCCGATCCCGGACATCTCACACCACCACACCTCGCCGCGTGCCGGAAGTGAGCTCACGAGTCTCCCACCGCCCGCCGCCACGACGCCAGGTCGCCCCACTCGTCGGGCTCGTCAATCGGGTGCTTGTCGTAGGCCGCATAACTCGCATCCACCTCCGCCGATCGATGGCGAGCAAGTAATGCCCGCAGGGCCTCGTCGATGAGCGCGGCGTCAGTGCTTCCCGCCCGCACGTCGCGTGCGCTGCTCAACAGCGCGGCGTCGACAGTAGTGCTCAGACGTATGCGGTTCATGCCACGATTATGCCACCGCCTGGGCAAACTCCTCTGCGCACATCTGGGCGCATCAGCGCACGCCGGCGACACTCGTCCTCCCGCGGTGGCGGAATCAATCCAGCCAGAGCGCCTCGCGCAGCCGCGCCGGACTCATGGCGCCGGGCCGGCCCGTGTCCGGCGGGAACGAATCGAGCAACCGGATCAGGTCCGGGCGCCGGGTCGGGTCGTCGGCGCATTGCCGGGGTGTGTGACCGGCCAGGGCGGGGAGCGATTCGTCGAGCCAGGCCGCCTCGTACGTGTGGATCATGTCCTGGAGGGCCGCGGCGAGGGCCGGGTCGGCAGCCACGTCGTCGATCACCTCGCTCTGCGCGTCGTCGCCGGCGAGCCGCCGGGCGTCGCGCAGATCGCCGAGCGGCTCCCGGGTCTCGCTGAGCACGCTCACCGACGCGTCGAGCGCACGCACAGCGGCGAGCACCCGGTCGAAGCGTTCCGCGCTGTTGGCGTGCACGTGCAGCTCGTCGCCGGTGAGCTCCAGGTGCGCCCGAACCCGCTGCATGCCGTGGGTGACGACGTGCTCGAACCACACCAGCGTGTCCCCCGACTCGCCTTCCTCCCGTTCGTAGAGGCCGTCGAGCCCGCGGGCCAGCGCCCCCGGGTCGGCGGCGCGCAACACCGCATCGCACATCGTCAACGACTCGCCCTCGGTGTTGAGCAGCACCGGCGGGGCGAACCGCCGCGACAGCGCCGCGACCAGCTCGACCGGGTCGGGCTCGTCGTCGAGCAGCGCGATCAACCCGTCGCGCTCCCCGAGCGAAACCGGCTCCAACCCGCCGAACACCTGCATCGTCTCCCCCGCGGGAACAACTCTGGCGCAATAGAATTCACCGGCCTTGACCTGCGTGCTGGCGGCCCGTTCACGCACCTCGTGCACGTCGCCGGTGCGCACGTCGCGCACCGTGAAACCCTGCCCGCGCGACACGTCGAGCACCTCGTACACCGACCGCTGCACCAGCAGCCACTGCTGGGCCAACGACTGTTCGTCGTCGGGCAACAGAACGCCACGGGTACCGACGAACT
The DNA here is from genome assembly GCF_049197365.1 of Mycobacterium sp. THU-M104. Classification (NCBI taxonomy): domain Bacteria; kingdom Bacillati; phylum Actinomycetota; class Actinomycetes; order Mycobacteriales; family Mycobacteriaceae; genus Mycobacterium; species Mycobacterium sp. THU-M104. The sequence goes on along the minus strand of NZ_JBMIOP010000229.1, from coordinate 44,954 downwards.
CGGCGAACGCCCCTCCCTCGAACAGCATCACGTCGGCGACCAGAGGATCGCGCAGCCCGTCGACGAGCGAATCGGGTGAGTCCCGGTGCTGCGACCGGACACGGGCGATCTCGAGGAACTCCGCCACGAACGGGCCGTCCAGCAGATCGATGGCCGCCTTCTGATACAGCCAGGCCGCCCGCTCTTCCAGCGGCAGCTGCTCGCGGTTGAGGTGGCACACCTTGTATTTGCGCCCCGAACCGCACCAACACCGCTGATTGCGACCCAGGTCGGCGCGCGGAGCCGGCCGGAACGCCTCGAGCAGTTGCTGAAGATGATCGTCGGGGGGCGCCCCCGCCCGGCGCAGCAGCGACAACCCCCGCTCGGCGTCCCCCCGATCGCCGGCGTAGCGGGCCAACTCCAGCAGCGTCAACGGCCACGACGGGTCCAGTGACTCGGCGTCATTCAGCGCCGCCTCGGCCTGTTCGACGTCCCCGAGCGCCTCGTGGGCCTTGGCGCGCATCCAGCGCAAGGCCGGGCGGGCAGCCCGCGGCGCCATCGGCTCGGCCGATTCGGCGAAGACCCCCAGGGCCATGGCCGAGGTCTCGTCGTCCACGTCGATCTCGCGCAGCACGGCGGCGGCCACGGCCGGTTCGCCCAGCAGCTCCAGGACAGTGCGCACCGTGGTGCGGTCCGGCTCGGATGACGGCTCGCCGGCCACCGGGGCCGGGGCGATGTCGGCGACGTCGGGCTCGTCGCCGTCGTCCAGGCGGGCACGCACGGCCTCGACCACGTCGAGGGTCTGCTCGTGCAGTGTGAGCGTGGCCAGCACGGCCAGCGCCTCGTCGTCGTCGAGTTCGTAGCGTTCCTTGATCGTTTCGAGCCGGTCGGCCGTCCGCGCTGCGGCGAAGTCGAAGCCCCCGCATGCGACCCGATCGCCGTCGCGAGTCAGCCCGCTCGCGGCGAGCAGATCACCCAGCGGTGCTGTGGGCTCGCGAAAGAGGCTGTCGTCGTCGGCGCACACCGTCCACGTCGCGATGTCGAGCATCTCGGGGCGGTCGGGACGCTCGCCGAGCAGCGCCGCCAGCGCCTCGCCGGGGTGGCCCGCAACCGGTTCCGCGACCGGCTCGGCGACCGCGACGAGCTCGAGGCCGCTCGCCCCGACCCCCAGCCCGACGAGGTCACCGGCGCGCACGCCCAGAGCGGCGAGGTGACCGCTCGGCAGCAGCAGCGCCCCCGAGAAGTCGACCGCGTCCGCGGGCACCCCGCGGGCGGCCAGGACCTCGTCGTGCAGGAATGGAAACACGTCGCTCAGCGGCGAACCATCGGCAAGTCGCCGATAGGCCTCCACCTCGGTCAGGATCGACACCGGCGCCAAGTCGGGTCCCCACGCCAGCAGGTCGTGGTCGACCTCGACCGCGGTGAGGCGGTGGGTGAAAATTCTGCCTTCGAGCAAGGCCGGAATCCAGGCCCACCGCCCGTCGGCCAGGGGCAGGACCGGCTCGTCGTCGTCAAGAATGTCGTCGAGGGCCTCGACAGGGTCGGGTCCGAGGTCGGCACCGTCGGCTTCGAGCGCGTCCAGCAGGTCGTCCTCGCTCATCGGGCCGCGCGTCGAAAGAACCTGGCGCACAACGGCAGCAAGCGAATCTTGAGGCATCGGCCCGAGACTACTCGCCCCGGCTTGCGCTGTCAGCGGCCGGTGAGGCGTCACGCCGTGGCGAAACCCGGACCCCCGTCAGCCGACGGCGGCCCCGGCCTGCGCGTAAGGCGCGCCGAACTCGGTCACCGGCTGGAAACCGTGCTTGCGGGCCCTGGCGGCGGCCTGGCGCATCAGCGCGTAGATCCCGACGAACGCGGCGTGATCGGTCATCAACAACGGCGGCAACAGCCGGTTGTGCACCAGGGCGAAGGCGATCCCGTCGGCGGGATTGGTCCAGCCGAGCGAGCCGCCGAACCCGACGTGCCCGAAGCCCGGCATGATGTTGCCGATCGGCAGACTGTGATAGCCCAGGTGGAAAGCCAAGGGCACGAACAGGTTTCGATCCGGCCACAGGCTTTTTCGGCCGGTCAGGCCCGCGACGAGTTCACCCGAGAGGAACCGGGTGCCGTCGATCTCGCCACCGTTGGCGATCGCACCGTACATGCGCGCCAGGCCGCGGGCGGTCACCACCCCGTTGGCCGCGGGGATCTCGGCGTCCAGCATCGCGTTCTCCCCCTTGACGGCATCGGTGATGCCCGGGAAGTACATCGAGCGGTATGCGCCGGACATCTCGTTGGCGACCTTGCGCAGCACGAAGTTCGCCACCGGATTGCCGATCATGTTCTGCGGCATGACGATCTCGGCCGCCCGCGTCGGCGCTCCGGCCGGCGGCCGGCCCAGGTGCAGGCCGTCGGTGTCCAGCGGCTCGGCGAGCTCCTCGCGGATCAGCGCACGCATGCCCTTTCCGGTCACCGCCCGGGCCAGGCCCGACATCAGCCACCCGAACGTCAGCGCGTGATACGCCGGCTTGCCCAGCAGGCGCCCCGGCGGCGCCGCGGCCAGTCGTTCCTCCATCACGGTGTGGTCGAAAAGGTCTTCCCGCGTGGCGCCGCGCAGACCCGACAGCCCGGCCGCGTGCCTCATCACGTCGCGCACCGTCAGGTACGCCTTCCCGTTCGCCCCGAACGCCGGCCAGTACTCGGCCACCGGTGCCTCGTAGTCGATCAGCCCCCGATCGGCCAGCCGGTGAATGACGGTGGCGGCCATGCCCTTGGTCGCCGAGAACACCATCGGGGCGGTGTCCTCCGACCACGGCTCGTCTCCGGCGCGGTCGGCCCAGCCCGTCCACACGTCCACCACGGGCTGGCCGTCGAGGTACACCGCCAGGGCGCCGCCGCCGAACCGGCGCGCCGGGAACATGCCGGCGAAAGCGCGAACGACGCACGTGAAATGTGAGTCCGCCGCACCGGACATCCGATGACCCGCGTCAGGGTCATCGGGCATCGGGACCGCGCGTCGATCGACTCCAGTGTCCACCGTCATACTTTTAATTTACTAAGGCTTCATATTCGTCTTCGGCGCGCGCCGGATTACGTTATCCAACCGTTAGCCTCGGCGGGGCTCACGCACACCCCGGACCCGGTCTGGCGGCGTCGCCGCGGCGCATCACTGGCGCGGCGTCGCGTCGGGCCACCGGAACCGAGCGCGGTATTCCGGCCAATCCCACGTCGACAGGAACGCCTGGGCCGCCTCGTAGCCCTTGTCGAAGAGCTGTTCGAGACGCTGTCGGGATGCGTCGAAGTCGAGCACGCCGACGTCGGTCGATTCGACCAGGATGGCGCGGGAACGGACCCACGGCTGGTTGAGCTGGGTCTGGTCATGGCCGACCAGCATGGTGGTCAGCAGACTTTCCAACAGTGACGTCTGCTCGAAGAACCGCAGCGGCCGCAGAGCCGGCATCACTTCACCGAGTCCCTCGGCGATTCGGGGTAGCACCGTGATCCCGAAGGTGGGCCGGCGCGGCGCCTTGCCGTCCCAACGGTCGAAGGTGTCGATCGGGAAGTTCGACAGAACGCCGCCGTCGACCAGCGTCGACGGGCGCCCGGTCGCGCTGAACAAGGTGATTGGGCGGTAGAAGAACGGGATCGCCATCGACGCGCGGACCGCGTCGGCAACGGATTGTTCGTCGGGGTCCAGACCGTAGATCGGCCGGTAATCCCAGGGAAATCGCACCAGCTGCGCCGCCGTCACGTCCGCGACGGTGACCACCAGCCGGCTGCGCCGCCCCTCGGGCAGGTGGTCGTCATCGAGTTTCAGGTCACCGAACGTCTCGACTCCCAGGTTCTTCAGCTCAGCGCGCACCCACTCGTGGGCGAAGTCGCCGCGGTACATGCTCGTTTCCCGAACCAGTCCCCACGCCGCACCCAGAAAAGGGACCGGCGGCGCGTCACGCCATTTGCTCAGCGGCACCGACAGCGCCAGTTCCTTGATCTCCTGGCTCGTCAGCTGGTCACCCTGGGACGCGGCGGCAAGAACCGCGGCGACGACCGAGCCGCCAGAGACCCCCGACACCCTGGTGAACGAATACCCGTCCTCCATGAGCGCGACGATGGCACCCACCAGGCCGATGAACTTGACACCCCCGCCCGAGAGCACGAGGTCGGCATGTTTCGGCTCGCTGGTCTCGTTGCCGTCTGCCATGGCCGCCTTTCCGTCGCGAGGTGGCTCAGCTCGACGTTACTGCGCTGCAGCTGCCAGGATCTGTTGGGCCGCAAGCGCCGGAGTCAGCTCGCCGGCCCTGACCTTCTGCTCGACGTCGGCCCGGATCCTGCGCACCGCCGGATTCGACAGCACCCGGTCGAGCACCGTGTCGCGCACCATCTGCCAGGTCCAGTCGACCTGTTGAGCCCGTCGGCGCGCCTCGAACTCGCCGGCCTCGGTGAGCACCCGGCGATGACGTTCGATGGTGTCCCACAGCTCGGCCAGACCGGTGCCCTCGGTTGCGCTCGTCGTGAGAACCGGCGGCCGCCAGAGCGTTTCGCGTGGATGGATCAACCGGATGGCAGCAGCGAGTTCCCGTGCGGCCGACCTCGCCTCGGCCAGGTGGTCCCCGTCGGCCTTGTTGACGACGACGATGTCGGCCAGCTCCAGGGCTCCCTTCTTGATGCCCTGCAGGGAGTCGCCGCTGCGGGCCAGGGTCAGCAGCACGAAGGTGTCCACCATGTTGGCGACGGCCACCTCCGACTGGCCGACACCGACCGTCTCGATCAGGATCGCGTCGAACCCGGCGGCCTCCAGCAGCACGACGGTCTCCCGGGTCGCCTTCGCCACACCGCCCAACGTCCCCGACGTCGGGGACGGCCGGACATAGGCGTCGGCGTGCACGGCCAGCCGCGGCATCCGGGTCTTGTCGCCCAGGATCGACCCGCCGGTGCGCGTCGACGACGGGTCCACGGCCAGCACCCCCACCCGGTGGCCCCGCTCGATCAGGTGCATGCCCAGCGCTTCGATGGTGGTGGATTTGCCCGACCCCGGCACCCCGGTGATGCCCACCCGGTGGGCGCCGCCGGAGTCCGGCATCAGCTCCAGCAGCAGTTGCTGGGCCTGCTCGTGATGGTCGGGCCGGGTGGACTCCAGCAAGGTGATGGCCCGCGACAGCGCAGCGCGGTCTCCGCGGCGGATGGCGGCGCCGAGGTCCTCGACCGTTTGCGCGCTCATCGGGCCGCAACCGCGCGCGAGCGTAACGCCACCGCGATTTTCGGCGCCGATTTTCGCAGTGGCGTTACGCTCGCGGGAAATATCATGCGCCCAAGTCATACCCAAGCCGCTCGGCCAGCTTGTGCAGCAGGCCGATCGCCGCGTCGGCGATCACGGTCCCGGGCGGGAAGATGGCGGCGGCTCCGGCGGCATACAGCTCGTCGAAGTCACCCGGCGGGATGACCCCGCCGACCACGATCATGATGTCGGGCCGGCCCACCTGCACCAGGGCGTCGCGCAGCGCCGGCACCAGCGTCAGGTGGCCCGCGGCCAGCGACGACACCCCGATGACGTGCACGTCGTTGTCGGCGGCCTGCCGGGCGACCTCCTCGGGCGTGGAGAACAGCGAGCCCACGTCGACGTCGAAGCCGATGTCGGCGAACGCCGTCGCGATCACCTTCTGACCGCGGTCGTGGCCGTCCTGACCCATCTTGGCCACCAAAATCCTGGGCCGGCGGCCGTCGGCCTCGGCGAACTTCTCCACCAATTCGGTGGCTTGAGAAATAGGGGCGATGTTGGTGGCCTTTCCGGCTTCGTCACGGTAGACCCCCGAGATGGTACGGATCTCCGCCCGGTGCCGTCCGTACACCTTCTCCAGCGCGTCGGAGATCTCCCCGACGGTGGCCTTGGCGCGGGCCGCGTTGATGGACAGCGCCAGCAGGTTGTTGCCCAGGCCGTCCGCCCCGGCGCGACCGTGGGCGCCCGCCGCCCGCGAGAGCTCGGCCAGGGCGGCATCGCAGGCCGCCTGGTCCCGGGTCGCCCGCAGCTCCTGCAACTTGGCGTGCTGCTCGGCGCGCACCCGGCTGTTCTCGACCTTGAGGACCTCGATCTCGGTGTCCTCGTCGACCTGGTACTTGTTGACCCCGATCACCGGCTGCTGACCGGAGTCGATGCGGGCCTGGGTGCGCGCGGCAGCCTCCTCGATGCGCATCTTGGGGATGCCCTCGCTGATGGCCTGGGTCATCCCGCCGTACTCGGCGATCTCTGTCAGGTGGGCGCGGGCCTGCTGCGCGAGCTGGTGAGTCAGCCACTCCACGTAATAGGACCCGCCCCACGGGTCGATCGGGCGGGTGGTGCCCGACTCCTGCTGCAACAGCAGCTGGGTGTTACGCGCGATCCGCGCCGAGAAATCCGTCGGCAGGGCCAGCGCCTCGTCGAGGGCGTTGGTGTGCAGCGACTGGGTGTGGCCCTGGGTGGCGGCCATCGCCTCGATACAGGTGCGGGCCACGTTGTTGAACGCGTCCTGGGCGGTCAGCGACCAGCCCGAGGTCTGCGAATGCGTGCGCAATGAGCTGGATTTTGGGTTTTGGGGTCCAAATTCTGCGACGAGTTCGCTCCACAGCAGCCGGCCGGCGCGCAGCTTGGCGACCTCCATGAAGAAGTTCATCCCGATGCCCCAGAAGAACGACAGCCGGGGCGCGAAGTCGTCGATGTGCAGGCCCGCGTCCAGGCCGGCCTTGATGTAGTCGACCCCGTCGGCCAGGGTGTAGGCCAGCTCCAGATCCGCTGTGGCACCGGCCTCTTGGATGTGGTAGCCGGAGATCGAGATGGAGTTGAACTTCGGCATCTTGGCGCTGGTGTAGGCGAAGATGTCGGAGATGATGCGCATCGACGGCTTGGGCGGATAGATGTAGGTGTTGCGCACCATGAACTCTTTGAGGATGTCGTTCTGGATGGTGCCCGCCAGCTTCTCCGGCGGCACCCCCTGCTCCTCGGCGGCCACCACGTACAGCGCCAGGATCGGCAGCACGGCGCCGTTCATCGTCATCGACACGCTCACCGCCGACAGGTCGATGCCGTCGAACAACTGGCGCATGTCGAGGATGGAATCGATTGCCACACCGGCCATTCCGACGTCTCCCTGCACGCGCGGGTGGTCGGAGTCATAGCCGCGGTGGGTGGCCAGATCGAAGGCCACCGACAGCCCCTTCTGGCCCGCGGCCAGGTTGCGCCGGTAGAACGCGTTGGAGTCCGCGGCGGTGGAGAACCCGGCGTACTGCCGGATCGTCCAGGGCTGGTTGACGTACATCGTGGGGTAGGGCCCGCGGATGAACGGCGGCTCGCCGGGGAAGCTGTGCAGCGGGTACCCGTCGGCCGCCGCGGCGGCCCGGTCGGCGGCGACGTAGACCGGCTTGACGTCGATTCCCTCCGGGGTCTGCCAGGTACGGTGCTCGTCTCCCACCGCTTCGGCGGGCCGCTGCGCCGTAGCGTCGCCATGCAGCGGAATGTCGGAGAAATTCCCAATCACAGAGGCGCTGCTCGTCATCGCGGCTACGCCCCCAATCGGGTGAGCAGATCCGACAATGCTTGGACTGCATCGATTTTCGCGGTCAGGTACTCATCTGGCCGGTGCGCCGGGTCTTTCGGGTCGCCCATTGCCCGCTCCGGCCCGGCCAGGCACACCCGTGACACTCCGGCGCTGCGGGCCGCCGCCACGACAGCGGCGGCTTCGTCGCCGTAACGCTTGTCGGTGCCACAGATGACCGCAACCGCCGGCGAACCGGCATCCGATACGGCTGCGGCCACCCCGGCGGCGTCGAGCGGTCCCGGGTTGAGCGCCTCGATTCCGCCCGACGCCAGCAGGTTTGACGCAAACGTCGCCCGGATATTGTGCTCGGCGAGCGGCCCCAGCGGCAGCAACAGCGCCCGCGGTCGCGCCCCGGTGCGGGCCAGGTGGGCGTCGGAACGGTCCCGCAGCGCTTCGAACGCGGCGGCGTAGCGCTTACCGTGTTGCTGCGAATCCTGCTGCGGCAGTGCGTCTTCTGCCAGATTCGGGAACTCGTTGACGCCGGTGATCGCGGTGCGACGGTGTGCGATGTCGTCGGCGCGCTTCGCGGCCACCTCCGCGATCTTTTCGGCGAGGTAGTCGCGGGCGTCGGCGAACCCGCCGCGGGACTCGATCGTCTGGAAATGCCCCCAGGCGTGGCGGGCCAGCTCCTCGGTGAGGTCCTCGACGAACCACGAGCCACCGGCCGGATCGAGCACCCGCCCGACGTGGGACTCCTCCAACAGCAGCAGCTGGGTGTTGCGGGCGATGCGGCGCGCGAAACCCGCAGACACGCCGGGAAACCCGCCCGGGATCGCCACGTCGAACGGGTGCACCAGCATTGTGTCGGCACCGCCCACGCCCGCGGCGAAGGCGGCCACCGTGCCACGCAGCATGTTCACCCAGGGATCGCGCTGGGTCATCATCGGCAACGATGTCTCGGCGTGCAGCACGGCCGCGCCGCCCTCGGGGTCACCGGCGACCTCGGCGACGCGCGCCCACAGCCGGCGCGCGGCCCGCATCTTGGCGATCGTCATGAACTGGTCGTCGTCGGCGGCCAGGCGGAAGCTGATCTGCCGCAACGCGTCGGCAACGGAGATCCCTGACTCGGTGAGGATCCGCAGGTAGGCCACCGCGGCCGCCAGGCTGCCGGCGAGCTCCCACGCCGCGCTGGCGCCGAGATTGTGGAAGGCCGGCCCGTCGACCGTGATCGAGCGCAGCCCGCGCTGCCCGGCCACCCGGGTCGCGACCGCCACCACCTGCTCGACCGTGCAGGACTTTCGCCCGCCCAGCGACGCGCTCAACGGGTCGGCGCCCAGGTCCACCGACACCGTGGCCCGCGCGGCCGGTTCCAGCCGGTCCACCAGCCCCAGCAGTGCGTCGCCGGCCGCCGGATAGTCGGGGCCGGCGTCGAGGATCACCGGCGCCAGATCCAGGTACACGCCGGCGAGCAGCGCGGCGAGCCGATCGGGAGCCACACCGGACTCCCCCACCCGGATCAGCAGCGCGCTGACCCCGTCGGTGAGCGCGCCCAGTACCGCTGCATTGCCGTCGTCGGCGCCTGAACCCGGTTTGGGGAACGCCTCTTTGGGGAAGGCCTCGGCGACCTTCCAGCCGGCGTCGACGTCCCGCGTTGCGTCGCCGCCGCGCACGTAGGGCCACTCACCCGGCAACGGCGGCTCGGGCAGCTCGTCGAGCGCGGTGTAGAGCGCGCGGACGGCAAACCCGTCATAGGTGGGGGTATCCAGGGCGTGCTCGGGTTGCGCACCCAACTCCGCGGGGTCGCGCCGGGCGCTTTTGGCCAGCACACCCGCGACCGCGGTGCGCCACCGCGCCAGCGCTTCCTCACCGGCCGCTGGATCGGCTGCCACCCTCGTTGGTACGTCCACGGACACCGACGGCTCCTGTAATCGCAGGAAATGGGAATTTCTCAACCCGGGGTCGCCACTTTTCCACCAGGCTAATTGATCGGTTGCGTCGCTCCTGCGGCGAGGTCCGGCGCGGGCCGGTCCGGGGCGAAACGCCAGACGCGGGCAACGCGGTATTCATCTGCGCCCCGTAGCCTTGACAAGCGTGACGGTACCCGCCACCGGCAAAGCCACCGGCGCCCTGCGCAGCCTCGGCTACGTCCTGGGCACGACCGCGCGTCAACTGTCCCGGCCGCGGGCCGTGGCGACGGCGGTCGGCATCGCGATCGTCGTGGCGGTGGCGCTGCTGGTTCCGCTGCCGACCGCCGTGCAATTGCGCGACTGGGCGCCGTCGGTGGGCCCGTGGTTCCCGCTGGCGTTCCTGGCCGCGCACGTCGTCGTCACCGTGGTGCCGATCCCGCGCACGGCGTTCACCCTGGCCGCCGGCCTGCTGTTCGGACCGGTTCTGGGGGTGCTGATCGCCGTGTCCGCCAGCGCGGCCAGTGCGCTGATCGCGCTGCTGCTGGTGCGCGCGGCGGGCTGGCAGCTCAACCGGCTGGCTCGCCACCGCGCCGTCGAGAGGATCGACCAGCGGCTGCGGGAGCGGGGCTGGCTGGCAGTCTTGTCGCTGCGGTTGATTCCGGTCGTGCCGTTCTCCGCGCTGAACTACGCCGCCGGCGCGTCTGCGGTGCGGGCGCTGCCGTTCACGCTGGCCACGGTGGCCGGGTTGCTGCCGGGCACCGCCGCCGTGGCGGTCCTCGGCGACGCGCTGGCCGGTCATCCGAGCCCGCTGCTCTTCCTGATGTCGCTGTGCACGAGCGCGCTGGGGATGTGCGGGATCATCATCGAGATCCGCCATTACCGGCGCCGGCACTCGCGGGCATGGTGACGATCGCCATCCGCACCAGGATCTTCGGCCGGCTCGTGCGGTCGCGCCGGCTGATGCGCGCACCGATCTGGATCTACCGGGCCCGCGCGGGCGCGCTGTTCGGCTCGCGAATCCTGATGCTCGAACACATCGGGCGCACATCCGGCACAAAGCGCTACGTCGTGCTGGAGGTCATCGATCACCCTGCCCCGGACCTTTACGTCATCGCCTCCGGATTCGGCCGAAACGCCCAGTGGTTCCGCAACATCCAGGCCAACCCACGGGTGCGTGTCTACGCCGGCAGCCATGCGCCCCGACGCGCCACCGCACGCATCCTCGACCAGGAAGAGGTCGACCGCGCCCTGGCGGTCTACCGCAGCCGCCATTCCCGGGCATGGCAGCAGCTCAGACCGGTGCTCGAGGACATGCTCGGCGTGGCGATCGCCGACACCGGCACGCCGCTGCCCATGGTCGAGCTGCGCCTCGACTAATCGCGGTCGGGGCCCTTGACCGTCATCGCCGCGAAGACGGCCAGGAACGACGCGGCCGGCACGGTGTTGACGATCTTGTCGCGGGCCCGGAGGTGCGCACCCACCGCCAGCACGAAATACAGCGTCAGCATCGCCGTCGTCAGCCTGGCCAGCGCCGGGAACCGCGTGACCGACAGCAGACCGACTGCGGCCGCGGCCTTGACCACCGGCAGCACGGGCCGAACGCTGTCCGGAACGTCGAGATCGTCGAGGATCTTCTTGATCGGGGGCACCGGAACCGCGCAGGCCACCGCGTCACCGGCATGGAACACCGCAAGCGCCACATATGTTTTCGGTGAAGTCAGCATACTCATGTGCCGATCCTAGTGCGCGCTGCCGACGATAGCTCTCGCACCCGCGCCGTGCGGGTGTGGCGCGAGCCGAACCGGGCTACACCGCGCCGCCGCCCAGGCCTCCGTCACCGCCGGTGCCGCCCGCGCCGGGTGAGCTGCCGGTGAACCCAGTACCACCGGTGCCACCGGCGCCACCGTCACCGCCCTCACTCAAAGCGCTACTCGACGTCCCACCCTGGCCGCCAGCCCCGCCCTGGCCGCCAGCCACACCGGCGGCTTCAGCGGACCGTTCACCGGCGGCGGGGTCGGTGGTCACGGCGGCTGCGGTGGTCTGAGCGGCGGCACCGGTGGGGACGGCGGGGCCGGCGCGCACCCGCCTACTGGCCCAGTTGCGGCGGCGTCCCCAAGTGCCCGTCCACCGGCTTCTGGGCAATTGCCTCGGCCTTGGCCACCGCCCGGACGATCGCCGGGTCGGTCTCGGTGGAGAACCAGTCGGCAATGTCGGCGTCGTCGGTGTCGGCCGGCGCAGGCGCGTCCTCGACCGGCGACGGCTCGAACCGAAACACCCCGTCCTCGCCCGGTTTCCCCAGCATCCTGGTGAAACCCTGCAACGCCGCGGAGAAGTCGCTGGGCACCACCCACACCTTGTTGGCGTCGCCGCGGGCCAACTCCGGCAGCGTCTGCAGATATTGGTAAGCCAACAACTCCGGGGTCGGTCGGCCGGCCTTGATCGCGGCGAACGTCTTCTCGATGGCCTTGGCCTGCCCCTGCGCCTGCAGGTAGACCGCGGCGCGCTCACCCCGGGCGCGCAGCATGCGCGACTGCCGGTCGGCTTCGGCGCCCAGGATCGCGGCCTGTTTGGCGCCTTCGGCGGCCAGGATCTGAGCCTGCTTCTGCCCCTCGGCCTCTTTGATCGACGACTCGCGCATACCTTCGGCGGTCAAAATCATGGCCCGCTTCTCACGATCGGCCTTCATCTGCTTCTCCATCGACGCCTGGATCGACGGGGGCGGGTCGATGCTGCGCAACTCGACGCGCGCCACCCGCAGGCCCCACCGGTTGGTGGCCTCGTCGAGCACACCGCGGAGCTGGGCGTTGATCACCTCGCGTGAGGTCAGGGTCTGCTCCAGCGTCATGCCGCCGACGACGTTGCGCAACGTGGTCGTGGCGAGCTGCTCGACCCCGACGAGGTAGTTGCTGATTTCGTAGACAGCCGCCTGGGGGTTGGTGACCTGGAAGTAGACCACCGTGTCGATCGACAGGGTCAGGTTGTCCTCGGTGATCACCGGCTGCGGCGGGAACGACACCACCCGCTCGCGCAGGTCCACCCGCGCGCGGATCCTGTCGATGAACGGCACCAACAGTGCCAATTGGCCGCTGACCGTGCGGCTGTACCGGCCGAGCCGTTCGATCACCGCCGCCTCCGCTTGGGGGACCAGCGCAACCGACTTGGCCACCACCACGATGGCGAAGACAACCAAAACCGCCAGCAACACCAGGCCTGTCACCGCACCATGCATCGGAGTTCCTCTCTCTCCCAGCGTCTGCCGACAGCCGTCACGCGGTTCTGAACACCACTGCTACGGCGCCATCGATGTGCACGACGGTGACCGACTCCCCCGGTTCGTAGACGTCGCCATCGTTGAGCGGCCGCGCCGTCCAGACCTGGCCGTCGAGCTTCACCCGGCCACCGTCGCCGGCCACCCGGTCGAGCACCAGCGCGTTCGCGCCTTCCAACGCCTGGATGCCCAGTCGCGGCACCTTGGGCGTCAGCCTGCGCCGCAGCGCCGGGCGGACCAGCACCAGCAGCAGCAGCGAAACGATCAGGAACACCAGCCCGTCGGCCCAGATCGGCCACTGGGCCAGTGCGCTGGCCGCCGACGCGGCCAGCGCACCGCCGCCGAGCATCAGCAGGAACATATCGCCGGTGAGGGCCTCCGCACCGGCGAGCACCAGTGCGAATATCAGCCAAAGCACCGCGCCGGGCATGCGGCCAGAATACGCGGATCGCGCATGATCAGCCTGCGGCAGCCAAAGCAACTACACTGCGACATCGTGTGGTGTCCCAGTGCCTCGCTGTCCGTGTGGGCCAACGCCTGGCTCGCGGGCAAGGCCGCGCCCGACGACGTCCTGGACGCATTATCTCCTTGGGCGCCAAAGCAATTCGTAACCGCCTATGATTCGGTCGCGGCGACGCGCACCGGGCTGTCGTGGCCCGATGTCGACGACACCGGGGCGGTGTCGTTGTTGCAGACCCTGCGCACGGCGGCGGGACGCTCGGCGGCCGGCGATTCGGCCCGGTTGCGCGACTCCATCAACGTAGTGTTACCGGTGCCCGGCGACGTGCGGGGGCTGACCGCGGGAACCCAGTTTCAGCGCGACGCCCTGGCCGCGGGCGAGGCGATCATCATCACCGGCCCCGAGGCACACGGCAGCGCTGTCGGGCTGGTCCCCGAGTTCGCCTACGACGACTTCGAGCACGCCACCGACGGCGCGGGGCTGCCCGAGTCGTCTGCGCTGTCGTGGACGGTCTACTCGCTGCCTGGTGCGCCGGTGCTGGTCCACCACGAACTGGGCGACGCCGAGTACTCCCTGCGGTCGGCCGTGCGCTCGGCCGCCGACACACTGGGTGCCCTCGGGCGCGGCTCGGCGGCGTCCGACGTCGACGACCCGCGCGGGCTTGTCGAGCAGTTGATGGAATCGGCACGGCAGCACCGGATTCCCGACCATGCGCCGTCTCGGGCCCTGCGGGTGCTGGAGAACGCCGCGCACGTCGATGCGATCATCGCCGTCAGCGCCGGGCTCAGCCGGATATCGGATTCTCCGCGCGGGTCGTTCGCTGCGCTCGAGCCCATCGTGGGGCAATCCTCGTCGGAGTCACGCATCGCCGACGACGCGCTGCGGCCGCTGACCGCGGTGGTGAGATCGGCGCGGATGGCCGCGGTCACCGCGATACTGCACTCGGCGTGGGCGGACTAGCGTTCTGGGCGTCGAGTGTGATTTGACGGCGCCGAGCGTGAAGCGTCGGCGGGGCATTTCGGCGTGTCGCCGACCAGGTTTCACACTCGACGACTACACGGTGCGCGCCATGCAGTGCGGCGGGCGGCACGGCTCACCGTTGACGCCGGCCAGGCAACCTGGCACCGGGTCACGGCCGCTCACCCGCTCGGGCGCACGACCGGTGCGCAACTCGTCGATCAGACCGGCGGCCAGCCGGGCGAATCGGCGGTCTGCGTTGGGTGTTGCCGCCCGGGCGAAAGCCACGCCCGTCGCCTCGGCCTGCAGGCGCAAGTCGTGGTCGAGATCCCACACCACCTCGATGTGGTCTGCGACGAAGCCGATCGGGCATACCACGACGGCGTCGGTGCCGGATTCCGCCAACGCGGCCAGATGGTCACCCACGTCGGGTTCCAGCCAGGGCACCTGAGGCGGCCCCGACCGCGACTGCCACACCAGGTCGTAATCGGCGTAGCCGGCGGCGGCGGCCACCAGCCTTGCGGCATAACCGACTTGGCGGCTGTAGAGGTCCGGACCGCAGCGCCGGTCGGCGGCCACCGGGATCGAATGCGCGGTGAACACCAGCCGCGCACCACCGGGGACCGTCGCTGCGGCCGCGGCGATCGACTCCGCGAACATCTCGACGAACAGCGGATGGTCGAAGTAGGGCCGCAATTTCACCAGTTCCGGCGCGCCGGGCCCGGTGACCCGCCGGGCCCGGGCGATGTCCTCGACGTACTGGGTGCAGCTGGAATAGCCGCTCCACGCCGACGTGGTGAACACCGCTGCCCGGCGGACGCCGTTGTCGCGCATGGCCGCGACGGCTTCTTCGACGTAGGGCTCCCAGTTGCGGTTTCCGAAGTACACCGGCAGGCCCACCTCCGCCCGCAGCTCGGTGATCAGCGCGCGGTTGATCCCGTTGATCGGCGAGACCCCACCGAAATGCAGGTAGTGGTGCGCGACCTCGTCGAGGCGTTCGGGTGGCACGTCACGGCCACGGGTGACGTTCTCCAGGAAAGGCCGTACCTGCTCGGGCCCCTCCGGACCGCCGAACGACAGCAGCAGGACCGCATCGAATTGCATTGGGGCCTACAATAACTGCGTGCTGGCGCCGCCGTCGGCATAGACGATGGTGCCGGTGGTGGCGGGTAGCCAGTCCGACAGCAGCGCGCACACGGTCTTGGCGACCGGCGTGGGGTCCTTCATGTTCCAGCCGATGGGCGCGCGCTGGTCCCAGCCCTGCTCGAGCAGCTGCATCTGGGCGCCGGCCTCGTCGCCGAGCGCGCCACCGACGATCGCACTCATGGCCAGCGTCCGGATCGGGCCGGCGGCAACCAGATTGGAGCGCACACCGTACTTGCCGGCCTCACGCGCCACGAACCGGTTCACCGACTCCAGCGCGCTCTTGGCCACCGTCATCCAGTTGTAGGCGGGCATGGCACGGCTCGGGTCGAAATCCATGCCGACGATGCTGCCTCCTGGATTCATGATGGACAGCAACGCCTTGGCCAGGGATGCGTAGGAGAACGCCGAGATGTGAATGCCCTTGGACACGTCTTCGTAGGGCGCGTCGAAGAACGGGTTGATGCCCATCCCGGTCTGCGGCATGAAGCCGATCGAGTGCACCACGCCGTCGAGCTTGTTGCCCTGCCCGATCACCGCGCTCACCCGCTCGGCGAGCGTGGCCAGGTGCTCCTCGCTTTGCACGTCGAGCTCGATCAGCGGCGCCTTCTCGGGTAGCCGGTCGGCGATGCGCTGGATCAGCCGCAACCGGTCGAACCCGGTCAGCACCAACTGCGCGCCCGCCTCCTGGGCCACCTTGGCGATGTGAAACGCGATCGACGAGTCGGTGATGATCCCGGAGACCAGGATCCGTTTGCCGTCGAGCAGTCCTGCCATGTCCGTCCTATCGTTCCTCAGTGCCCCATGCCCATGCCGCCGTCGACCGGGATGACCGCGCCGGAGATGTAACTGGCGTCCTCGGACGCCAGGAAGCTGACCACCCCGGCGACCTCGGCGGCGGTACCGACCCGCTTCGCCGGGATGAATTGCAGCGCGCCCTCCTGAATCCGCTCATCCAGCGAGCGCGTCATGTCGGTGTCGATGTAACCCGGGGCCACCACGTTCGCGGTCACGTTGGCTTTCGACAACTCCCGGGAGATCGAGCGGGCCATTCCGATCACGCCGGCCTTGGACGCCGCATAGTTCGCCTGGTTGCCGATGCCCCAGGTACCGGAGACCGAACCGATGAAGATCATCCGGCCGAAGCGCTTCTTCTGCATACTGCGGGATGCCCGCTGAGCGACCCGGAAAGCCCCGGTGAGGTTGGCGTCGATGACCTTCTGAAACCTCTCCACGGTCATCCGTATGAGGAACGCGTCGGCGGACACTCCGGCGTTGGACACCAGCACCTCGACCGGGCCCTGGTGTTCCTCGACGGCGGTGAAGGCGCGGTCGACGGCGTCGTCGTCGGTGACGTCACACTCGACGCCGAACAGCCCCTCGGGCGCTCCGGAACCGCGGTGTGTGACCGCCACTTTGTGGCCGTCGGCGGCCAATCGCTGTGCGATCGCCAGACCGATCCCCCGGTTTCCTCCGGTGACCAGGACGGAACGGGACACGAACGCGGGCCTGACCGCTGCCGCGGCGTTCTCGGTGCTCTTGTCGGTGGCCGTGTCAGTCACTGCGCCAACCTATCGCCTTGCCGCGTGGGCGCTGCACGTACCCCCTGGGCCTGCACGTACCCCCTGGGCCTGCACGTACCCCCTGGGACGTCGCGAACGTAACCAGGCTGCGACTTTCGGACCGGTTTTTCGCACTGGGGTTACGCTCGCGGGCCTTGTCGGTGCCGATCAGCACACTTTCGGCCATGACAGACCCCTTTCTGGGCAGTGAAGCCCTGGCTGTGGGCGCAGTGACGGGTTACGAGCTGCGCAGTCGGTATGTACCGCTGCACAAAGACGTCTACATGCCGAAAGATGCCGCGCTGACGGCGGTGTCGCGCGCGAAGGCGTGCTGGCTGCGCTCGCGTCGGCGAGGCGTCCTCGCGGGCTTCTCCGCCTCCGCGCTGCATGGCTCGAAGTGGATCGATCCGGCATTGCCCGCCGCGATCATCGACACCAACCGCCGCCCCGCCACGGGCGTGCAGATCTGGGAAGAACGCATCGAGCCCGACGAGATTGCCGTCGTCGACGGCATGCGGGTCACCACACCGGCTCGAACGGCCCTCGACCTCGCCAGGCGCTGCCGGTTGGGCATGGCGGTCGCCGCGATCGACGCCCTCGTGCAGGCGACCGCCGTGAAAACGACCGACGTCGAGCTGTTGGTCGACCGCTATCGAGGACGTCGGGGAATGAAGGCTGCCCGTGCCGCGCTCGCACGCGTCGACGGCGGGGCTCAATCCCCGAAGGAAACCTGGGTACGCCTGCTACTGGCAAGCGCCGGCTTTCCCCCGCCGCGGACGCAGATCCCAGTCCTCAACGAATGGGGTTGGGCAGAGGCATATTTGGATATGGGTTGGGAAGACATCAAGGTCGCCGTCGAGTACGACGGCGACCAGCACCGGTCCAGTCGTGCCCAATACGTGAAGGACATCCGCCGCCTCGAAATGCTGGACCAGCGTTACGGCTGGGTCGTGGTCCGCGTCGTCGCCGAGGACCATCCCGCGGACATCATCCGCCGAGTGGGTGCGGCACGCGCTTCGCGAGCGTGACCAGACTGCGAAAATTCGGACCGCAAATCGCAGCCACGTTACGCTCGCGGACGAAAAGTCAGCCGGGCAGGCGGCGATTGATCAGCAGCGCGGCCAGGGCGGCCAGCGCCAGCACCACCGCGCCCAGCCGCAGCCACCCCGCACTCGCGTCGCCCTTGATGGTCTCGTAGCCGATCTGCTGCTGCAACGACCCGTAGACGGCCCTGAGCTCGGAGAGGCTGGCGGCGTTGTAGGCATTCCCGCCGGACAGCTCGGCGACCTTCTTCATGGTGGAGTCGTCGACCGGCACCGGCTGGCGCTGGTCGTTGATCTCGACGAATCCGTACGGTGTGCCGAACGAGATGGTCGAGATCGGCACCCCCTGGTCCTTGGCGGTGCGTGCCGCGGTGAACGCCCCCTTGGGGTTGTTCGGATTGGTCGGCATCGTCTCCTTGCCGTCGGAGAACAACACGATGCGCGCCGGTGGCGGGGTGTCGCCGCCGCCGATCACCGCGCCCACCGTCGCGATCGCCTGCAGGGCGGTGAAGATGCCCTCCCCGGTGGCGGTGCGGTCGGCGAACTGCAGCTTGTCCAGTGCCCGCTTGGTCGCGTCCCGATCGGTGGTCGGCGACACCAGCACCGTGGCGGTGCCCGCATAGGAGATCAGCCCGAGGTTGATCCCCGGGGTCAGCTCGTCGGCGAACTGCTTGGCGGCGTCCTGCGCGGCGACCATCCGGTTGGGCGGGACGTCGGTGGCGCGCATCGACTGTGACACGTCGATCACCAGCATCACCACCGCCCGGTTGCGCGGAATCCGGACGTCGCGCGTGGGCCCGGCCATCGCGACCGTGAGCAGCACCAGCGACAGCACCAGCAGGATCGCCGGGACGTGCCGCCAGGTAGACGGCCGCTTGGGCGCGACGCTTTCCAGCAGTTCCATGTTGGCGAACCGCAGGATCCGCCGTTGCCGGGCCAATTGCATCAGCACGTACAGCACGGCCAGCCCGGCGACCACCACAAGGAACAGGAAGAACCACGCGTGTTCGAAGCCCGACATCGACATCGGACCGAGCAACGGCAGCGTCACTGCCGCCCCGCCAGGGCACCGCGCCGCCGGGACTCCACGAACCGGACGATGTCGGCGAGCCAGTCCCGGTCGGTGCGCAGCGTCAAAATCGGCGCGCCGCAACCGCGGATGGTGCGCGCGACGTCGGCTCGGTGTGCCGCGGCCGCCTTGGCGAAATCATCGCGCAGCTGGGCGTCGATGGTGAACTCGCGAGTCACCCCGGACTCGGCGTCCTGCAGCACGACGTCCCCCACATCGGGCAGTTCGACGTCGCGGGGGTCGAGCACCTCGATGGCCAGCACCTCGTGGCGCGCCGAGATCGCCCGCAGCGGGCGCATCCAGTTGATCGGCCCCAGGAAGTCGCTGATGATCACCGCCATGCCGCGGCGGCGTTCCGGGCGGCGCAACGCGTCGATGGCCACGCCCAGATCCCCGCGCACCCCGAGCGGCGCCCGTGGGGTGGTGGCGATAGTGCGCAGCAGCGTCTGCTCGTGCTGGCGTCCGGACCGCGCGGGCACCCGGATCATCCTCTCGCCGTTGGTGATCAGCGCGCCGAGCCGGTTACCGCCCCCGCTGTTGAGGTAGGTGATCGCGGCCGCGGCCGCCACCGCCAGGTCGCGCTTCTCGCACCCGACGGTGCCGAAGTCCAGGCTGGCCGACATGTCGACCACCAGCCAGGTCTCCAGTTCCCGGTCGGCGATCATCTGCCGGACGTGAGGGTGGGTGGTGCGTGCGGTGACCGCCCAGTCCATCCGCCGGACGTCGTCGCCGGGCTGGTATTCCCGCGACTCCCCCGGTTCGCTGCCCGGCCCCGGGATCAGCCCGAGGTGATTGCCGTGCAGCACGCCGTCCAGCTTGCGCTGCACGGTGAGCTCCAGGGTGCGCAGCGCCGCCGACAGCTTGGGGTCGTTGATCTGCCCGCGCTGCATCGACGGTGGATGGCGAGGAGCCGCGGGTACCGCGGCGGAGTCGGTGTCGGTCACCGACCGCTGGCCGCGCCCGCGGCCTGCATCACCGGGGGCACCGATTGGCCTTGCTGCGGAACGGCATTCACCTGGGGAAGGGCAACCGTCTGCAGAACCCGGTTGATGACGACCTCGGGCGAGATCTCGTCGGCCAGCGCGTCATAGGTCAGCACCAACCGGTGCCGCAGCACGTCGGGGATGACCTCGACGATGTCCTGCGGGATCACGTAGTCGCGGCCGCGCACCAGCGCCAGCGATCGCGACGCGGCGATGATCCCCAGTGAGGCGCGCGGGGACGCACCGAAGGAGATCCACGCCTTGACGTCATTCATGCCGAGCTGTTCGGGATGCCGGGTGGCGGTCACCACGCGCACCACGTAGTCGACCAGCGCGTGATGGACGAAATTGTTGGCGGCGATGTCCTGCAGGCGCAGCAGGTCGCCGGGGTTCATGATCTGCTTGGGCTGCGGCGGCTTGACGCCCATCCGGTAGATGATCTCGCGCTCCTCCTCGGGAGAGGGGTAGCCGACGTTGATCTTGAACAGGAAGCGGTCGCGCTGCGCCTCGGGCAGCGGGTAGACGCCCTCGTGCTCGATGGGGTTCTGGGTTGCCATCACCAGGAACGGGTTGGGCAGCGGGAACCTCTTGCCACCGATGGACACCTGGCGCTCCTGCATGACCTCCAGCAGCGCGGACTGCACCTTCGCCGGGGCCCGGTTGATCTCGTCGGCGAGCAGGAAGTTGACCACCACCGGGCCGAGCTCGGTGTCGAACTCCTCGCGGCCCTGGCGGTAGATGCGGGTACCGATGATGTCGGTGGGCACCAGGTCGGGCGTGAACTGGATGCGCGCGAACGTGCCGCCCACCACCTTGGCGAAGGTCTCCACGGCCAGCGTCTTGGCCACGCCGGGCACCCCCTCGAGCAGCACGTGTCCCCGCGACAGCAGGCCGACCAGCATCCGCTCCACCAACTGGTCCTGGCCGACGATGATCCGCTTGACCTCGAAAATCGCACGCTCCAGTGTGTGGACCTCGGCGGCCAGCCCGTCACCGCCCCCGGAGGGCGCGTCCTGGGCCGGCCCGGCCGCGTGCGCGCCCGGGCCCGAGTAACCGCTGGCGCCCGGGGGCGGCCCGCCTGCTGATGTCATTAGCAATCCTCCACAGCTCAATCGGACACCTCTGCCGGCACGACCGAAATCGTGGGGCAGCCACGTGCCCGCGTCCAACTATTCCAGGCTCGCCCGATTCCGTCGACGCCGCGGCTCCCGCCCGGCGAGTGCACGGGCGACCCTTCCTGGCCGGCGCCCGGCTTCAGTACTCGATGATCCTAGTCAGGAATGGCGTCATACCGGCCTTGCGTACCGAGCTCACAGTCACCTTGCCGGCGCTTCCGGACGCCTCGAGCATCCGGCCGTTGCCGAGATACATCGTCACGTGCTGGCCGCCGCCGGGGCCGTAGAAGATCAGGTCACCGCGCCTGGCCTGGTCCGGCGGGATGTGGCGGCCGGCGTTGTACTGGTCACCGGAGAACCGCGGGATCAGCACACCGACCCCGGCGAAGGCGTACCGCATCAAACCGGAACAGTCGAAGCCGTTGATGTTGGCGCCGTCGCCGACGCCCTTGCTGGGGCCCTTCAGCGAACCCCCGCCCCAGGAATAGGGCACGCCCATCTGCGAGCCGCCCCGCTTGATCACGTATTCGATGGCCTGGCGCCCGTAGACGCGCGGAATCTTGCCGCCCGGGTTGGTGGTGGCGGCCGCCGGGGCCTCGCCGCCGGGAAGGTTGATGCCGAGCCCGCCCAGGAACTGCCTGCCCAGATCGACGGTGGTCTGGGTGGCCTGTGCGGTCGCCTGCAGCGACGCCGAGGCCACCGAGAGCGGGTCCCCCGGCGCGCCCGCGCTGATCATCGCCGGCAGCGTCGGGTCCCACGGACCGGGGTCCGCGGTGGCCGGGGCGGCCCCGGACGACAGCGACGAGAATGTCAGACCGGCCGCCAACGCGGCGCTGCAGGCGAGATGGGTGAATCGAAACCGCTTGCGGTGCATGGCTCCTCGCTCAGTACTCGATGTAGCGGACCACGTAGGGGGTCATGCCGCTGGTGCGCACGGGCGCGACACGCACCTTGAGGCCGACGTCGGGGGCCTCGAGCATCTGGCCGTTGCCGAGGTAGAGCGTCACGTGCTGGCTGCCGCCCGGTCCGTAGAAGATGACGTCGCCACGGCGCATCTGCGCCGACGGGATCTTGCGGCCCATCTTGTACTGCGCCCCCGAGTAGTGCGGCAGCTTGATCCCCACCCCGGCGAACGAATACAACACCAGACCCGAACAGTCGAAGCCGGTGGTCCCGGCTCCCGAGTCGATGCCCTTGCTGGGCCCGGCCGCGTTGCCACCGCCCCAGGAATACGGGACCCCGATCTGCGACATCCCGCGCCGGATCACGTACTCGGATGCCTGACTCCCGTAGACCCGCGGGATCCGGCCCGGGGCGTTGGTGATGCCGGTGTCGTCAGGTTTGAGAATGCCCACGCTCTGCAGGAACTTTCGCCCCATGCTGGCGGTCACCTGCGTCGAGGTGGCCGAATACCCCAGCACCTGGTTGATCACCGCGATCGGGTCGCCGGGGACGTTGGCGCTGGGCACCATGGGCAGGGTCGGGTCCCAGCCGCCGTCCCACGTGCGCCCTCCCGCCGTGGGTGCGGCGGAATCGCCGGATCCCCACCGGTCACCCGGTGCTCCGGATCCACCCCCGCCCGACGACCACTCGCGCGCGACCTCTTGCTTGGCGGCCTCGAGCCTGGCCTGAGCCTCATCACGCTCGGCTGCCAGTCGGGTGATTTCGTCGCGTTGCCGGACGAACTTGTCCCTGGAGTCCTGCAGCGCCGCCACCGCAGCATCCTGGCTGGCCTGCGCGTCGGCGGCAGCCCTGTCGGCCTTCTGCTTGGCAAGGCGCGCCGCCGACTCCTTGTTCACCTGCTCGGTGCGCGCGCGTTGCAGCTTGTCCATGGCCGACTGCGCGCTGGCGGTCAGGGCCTGGGCGGTGGCCTGGGTGCCGAGGATGTCCTCGGGGCTGGTCGCGGTCAGGTAGCTGCCCGACGGCCCGTTCATGTACGTCGCCACGGCGAAGCGGTCGAAGCGGCGCTGCGCCGCCGCAATCGCCGCATCGGCGTCCTTGACAGCCTCCCGGCCGGCCTCGACGTCGTGTTCGGCCGAGGCCGCGTTGTCCCGCGCTGTCTCGACGTCGACCATCGCCTTGTTGACGCTTTCGAGTTCGGTCTGGATTTCCGCGTTCAGGTCCTGGAGGCGCTGGTTGGCCCGGGCGACGTCGGCGATCGCGACGGCCAGCTTGCCCGACGCGGGATCGGCGTTCGCCAGTCCGGGCGTGCCCAGCAGCAGCGCCGCGCTCACGATGGAGCCCAGGATCGATGGAATGACCGGCCGCGTCAGCTTTGCGGCCCGTCGCACAGAAAAGCCCCCGCTGGTGCCTCTCATTCGTCTCAAATCTCCTACGTCTGACGCGGATGGACGGCGCGGGTCGTGACGTAAGGCGCCATGTATAACACGAGCATCATTTGCACCGTACGTCACATGTGACGCAGTAGAAACGGTGGTCACAAACTGCATTCCGGACGTGCGTTTACTGTGACCGGATGGTGACCTGCACTATTTGCCAGGAGGAGACGCGACGAGCCCGCCCGGTGGACGCTGCACGAAAAGCTACTGTTCAGCGGCCTTTATCGGCTGGACTGCTGGAGTTTCGGCCGTCCCGGCCGATGTTGCCGCACGCCGACCACGCACCTGCAGGAAACGGGCGCCGACGGCGGCCAGGAGCACCCCGATCAGCAGGAATATCGTCAGCCCGGTCCAGGGAAACTCGGGGGCGTCCAGGGTGTGCAGAAAGTTCTGCGCCGAGACCACCGGGTTGCCGGTCTTGGAGTGGTCCTCGCCGGCTTCGAGTGTCACGCGCGGGAACTGCGTGCTGTAGCTGCCGACATAGCTTGGACTGAGCGTGAGGACCGTGACGTCCGGATAGTCGGCCCCGACCACGGTGGAGATGTCGCGCAGGGACGTGTCGCTGGGCGGATTGTGGTCCAGCAGCACGATCTTGAGATCGATGCCGTCGGCGTGAGCCTGGTCGACCACATCCAGCAGTCCCGGGACCGCCGCCGGCGGTGCACTGACCCCACTCGCCGCCACCTGGGCCTTGACCACGGACATGTCGACGTCCTGCGGAATGTAGGTCGGCAGGAGTGGTTGCCAGAGAAAAGTCATCGTCTCGCTCCTGTTGCGCGGTCACGCTCGCGTGACACTCGGCCACGGCGGTCACTCTAGCGTGGCACTCGGCCACGGCGGTCACGCTCACGTGGCCGCCGGCGGGAATCGGGGCCGTGCGGGGGGCGAGGGGTTTAAACCCGGGCCCCACCCGACAAGACTGAGTGGTAGAACTGCGGCCGTAATGCAGGACAAACGTACTGTTAAAGTGGCTGCGCCGGCACGGCCCGTCGGCGCAAGAACTCAATCCCCGGGAGTTGATGTGACTAGCAAGGATCCTGTGAACTCGTTCGGTGCCCGCCACGACCTGAAGGTCGGCGACAAGAGTTACCAGATCTATCGCCTGGACGCGGTCCCCAACACCGAGAAGCTCCCCTACAGCCTCAAAGTGCTCGCCGAGAACCTGCTGCGCAACGAGGACGGCAGCAACATCACCAAGGACCACATCGAAGCCATCGCGAACTGGGATCCCGAGGCGCAGCCCAGCATCGAGATCCAGTACACGCCCGCCCGCGTGATCATGCAGGACTTCACCGGTGTGCCGTGCATCGTGGACCTGGCCACCATGCGGGAGGCCATCGGCGACCTGGGCGGCACACCGGACAAGGTCAACCCGCTCGCACCCGCCGACCTGGTGATCGACCACTCGGTGATCGCCGATCTGTTCGGCCGGGCCGACGCGTTCGAGCGCAACGTCGAGATCGAGTACCAGCGCAACGGGGAGCGCTACCAGTTCCTGCGCTGGGGCCAGGGCGCGTTCCGTGATTTCAAGGTGGTGCCCCCGGGCACCGGCATCGTGCACCAGGTGAACATCGAATACCTGGCCAGCGTGGTCATGGAACGCGACGGAGTGGCCTACCCCGACACGTGCGTGGGCACCGACTCGCACACCACGATGGTCAACGGCCTGGGCGTCCTGGGCTGGGGTGTGGGCGGCATCGAGGCCGAGGCCGCCATGCTGGGCCAACCGGTGTCGATGCTGATCCCGCGGGTGGTCGGCTTCAAGCTGACCGGCGAGATCCAGCCGGGCGTGACGGCCACCGACGTGGTGCTGACCGTCACCCAGATGCTGCGCAAACACGGCGTGGTCGGCAAG
Organism: Mycobacterium sp. THU-M104; assembly: GCF_049197365.1. Classification (NCBI taxonomy): domain Bacteria; kingdom Bacillati; phylum Actinomycetota; class Actinomycetes; order Mycobacteriales; family Mycobacteriaceae; genus Mycobacterium; species Mycobacterium sp. THU-M104. The sequence goes on along the minus strand of NZ_JBMIOP010000229.1, from coordinate 19,790 downwards.
TTCGTCGAGTTCTACGGCCAAGGCGTCGCCCAGGTGCCGCTGGCCAACCGTGCCACCCTGGGCAACATGAGCCCCGAATTCGGTTCCACCGCAGCCATTTTCCCGGTCGACGAAGAGACGATCTCCTACCTGCGGTTCACCGGGCGCAACGAGGGGCAGCTGGCGCTGGTCGAGGCCTACGCCAAGGCGCAGGGCATGTGGCACGACCCCGACCACGCGCCCGCCTTCTCCGAGTACCTCGAGCTCGACCTCGCCGACGTGGTGCCCTCGATTGCCGGGCCCAAGCGTCCGCAGGACCGAATCCCGTTGTCGCAAGCCAAGACGACATTCCGCAACCAGCTGCCCGGCTACGTCGGTGACGACCCGGACAAGAAGGAGTACTCCAAGCTCGACGAGTCCGTCGACGAGTCGTTCCCGGCCAGTGATCCTGGCGCACTGGAGAACGGACACGCCGACGACACCCCGCCGGTGCACTCGGCGGCCGCGCACGCCAAAGGCCGGGTGAGCAACCCGGTGACGGTGAAGTCCGACGAATACGGCGAGTTCGTGCTCGACCACGGCGCCGTGGTGATCGCCGCGGTCACGTCGTGCACCAACACCTCCAACCCCGAGGTGATGCTGGGCGCGGCGCTGCTGGCCCGCAAGGCCGTGGAAAAGGGCCTGTCGTCCAAGCCGTGGGTGAAGACCACGATGGCCCCGGGCTCCCAGGTGGTCCACGACTACTACGACAAAGCCGGCCTGTGGCCGTATTTGGAGAAGCTCGGCTTCTACCTCGTGGGCTACGGCTGCACCACCTGCATCGGCAACTCCGGCCCGCTGCCCGAGGATGTCTCCAAGGCGATCAACGACAACGATCTCTCGGTGGCCGCCGTCTTGTCGGGCAACCGGAACTTCGAGGGCCGCATCAACCCCGACGTGAAAATGAACTATCTGGCGTCGCCGCCGCTGGTCATCGCCTACGCGCTGGCCGGCACCATGGACTTCGACTTCGAGAAGGAGCCGCTCGGCACCGGCAAAAACGGCGAGGCTGTCTATCTGAAGGACATCTGGCCGTCGCAGAAGGACGTCTCGGACACCATCGCCTCGGCGATCAACTCCGAGATGTTCACCAGGAACTACGCCGACGTGTTCAAGGGCGACGAGCGCTGGCGCAACCTGCCGACCCCGAGCGGCAAGACCTTCGAGTGGGATCCCGACTCGACGTACGTTCGCAAGCCGCCCTACTTCGAGGGCATGACGGCGGACCCCGAACCGGTCGGCGACATCACCGGCGCCCGGGTGCTCGCGCTGCTGGGCGACTCGGTGACCACCGACCACATCTCCCCCGCCGGCGCGATCAAGCCTGGCACCCCGGCGGCGCAGTACCTCGACCAGCACGGCGTGGACCGCAGGGACTACAACTCCTTCGGTTCGCGGCGCGGCAACCACGAGGTGATGATCCGCGGCACGTTCGCCAACATCCGGCTGCGCAATATGCTGCTCGATGATGTGGCGGGCGGGTACACCCGTGACTTCACCCAGGACGGGGGCCCGCAGGCGTTCATCTACGACGCCGCGCAAAACTATGCGGCACAGAACATTCCGCTCGTGGTGCTGGGCGGCAAAGAATACGGCTCCGGTTCCTCGCGGGACTGGGCGGCCAAGGGCACGCTGCTGCTGGGCGTGCGCGCGGTGATCGCCGAGTCGTTCGAGCGCATCCACCGCTCCAACCTGATCGGCATGGGCGTCATCCCACTGCAGTTCCCCGAGGGCAAGTCGGCCGGTTCGCTCGGGCTCGACGGCACCGAGGTCTTCGACATCACCGGGATCGGTGCGCTCAACGACGGTAAGACACCCAAAACCGTTCACGTCAGGGCCAGGAAAGACGGAGCCGACCCGGTCGAATTCGACGCGGTGGTGCGCATCGACACCCCCGGCGAGGCGGACTACTACCGCAATGGCGGCATCCTGCAGTACGTGTTGCGCAACATGCTCAAGTCGGGCTAGTGGCGATCGCAAGCGCAGCGTGGCCGGGCGCCGCGGGTCGCCACCCGAAGATGTAGCCCTGCCCACCCGTGCCCAAAGTCAGTCAGGACCATCTGGCGGCCCGCCGCCGCCAGATCCTGGACGGTGCGCGTCGCTGCTTCGCGGAGTACGGCTACGACAAAGCCACCGTCCGCCGGCTGGAACAGGCGATCGGGATGTCGCGCGGCGCGATCTTCCACCACTTCCGGGACAAGGACGCGCTGTTTTTCGCGCTGGCGCACGAGGACGCCGAACGGATGGCCGACGTGGCCTCCCGCTCCGGACTCGTTCAGGTGATGCGCGACATGCTCGCTGCGCCCGAGCAATTCGACTGGCTGGCCACCCGGTTGGAGATCGCACGCAAACTGCGCAACGACCCCGCGTTCAGCCGCGGGTGGGCGGAGCGGTCCGCGGAACTGGCAACGGCGACGACCGACCGCCTGCGCCGCCAGAAGGAAGCGCATCGGGTGCGCGACGACGTCCCCGCTGACGTGCTGCAGTGCTATCTCGAACTCGTCCTGGACGGCCTGGTGGCCCGGCTGGCGTCCGGGGAAGATCCGCGGCGGCTGTCCGCGGTGCTGGACCTGGTGGAGAAGTCGATGCGCCGCAACGGTTCCGGGATCGCGACCTAGAAACTCAGCGGGCGCTCGCCGTCGCCTGCGGCGACGTGCCCGAGCTACGCCGAGCTAAGCCAGCTCGATGAGATCGCGGTATTCGGCGGACCAATAGTCCTCGGTCCCGTCGGGCAACAGCAACACCCGCTGCGGATCGAGCGCCTCGGCGGCACCGGGGTCGTGCGTCACCAGCACCACGGCACCGGCGTAGCTGCGCAGCGCGTCGAGCACCTGCTCACGCGACGCGGGATCGAGGTTGTTGGTCGGTTCGTCCAGCAGCAACACGTTGGCCGTGGACGCCACCAGACCGGCCAGCGCCAGCCGGGTCTTCTCACCGCCGGACAGCGTGCCCGCCGGCTGGTCGAGCTGCGGGCCGCTGAACATGAACGCCCCGAGCAGGCCCCGCAGGTCCTGTTCGCCGGATTCGGGTGCGGCGTGCCGAATGTTCTCCCACACGGTCGCGTCGTCGTCGAGGGTGTCGTGCTCCTGCGCGAAATAGCCGATCCGCAAGCCGTGCCCGGGCTCAAGACCTCCGGTGTCGGGAGTTTCCACTCCGGCCAGCAGTCGCAACAGTGTCGTCTTTCCGGCGCCGTTGAGCCCCAGCACCACCACCCGCGAGCCGCGGTCGATGGCCAGATCCAGCCCGGTGAACACCTCCAGCGAGCCGTAGGTCTTGCTCAACTCCTTGACCACCAGCGGTGTTCGCCCGCACGGGGCCGGCGTCGGGAACTTGATGCGGGCCACCTTGTCGGCGACACGTTCGTCGTCGAGGGCGGCCATCATCCGGTCGGCGCGGCGCAACATGTTCTGAGCCGCAGCGGCTTTGGTCGCCTTGGCGCCCAGCTTGGCCGCCTGCTCGCGCAGCGCGGTGGACTTGCGTTCGGCGTTGGCGCGTTCGCGGCGGCGACGCTGCTCGTCGGTGGCCCGGGCGTCGAGATACTTCTTCCAGCCCATGTTGTAGATGTCGACCTCGCCGCGCACCGCGTCCAGAAACCACACCCGGTTGACGATGTCGTCGAGCAATTCGACGTTGTGGCTGATGACGACCAGGCCCCCGGTGTACGCCCGCAGGAAATCGCGCAGCCAGCCGAGCGAATCCGCGTCGAGGTGGTTGGTCGGCTCGTCGAGCAGCAGCGTGGTGTCCGAACCAGAACCGTTGTCGGATGCCGCGAACAGGATGCGCGCCAACTCCACCCGGCGGCGCTGCCCACCGGACAGGGTGCGCAGTTTCTGCGTCAGCACCCGGTCGGGCAGCCCCAGACTCGCGCAGATGCGGCCGGCCTCGCTTTCGGCGCCGTAGCCCCCCAGCGCGACGAACCGCTCCTCCAACTGCCCGTAACGGCGGATCGCGCGGTCACGCGCCTCGTCGTCGGCGACCTCGGCCATCAGCACCTGCTGCTTCTCGAGGTCGCTGAGCAGCACGTCGAGCCCGCGGGCCGACAGCACCCGGTCGCGCGCCAGCACCTCCAGATCTCCCTGCTTGGGGTCCTGCGGCAGATAACCGATTTCGCCGGTGACGGTGACCGCGCCCGCGTAGGGCTGCCCCTCCCCCGCCAGGATCCGCAGGGTGGTGGTCTTGCCCGCGCCATTGCGCCCGACCAGCCCGATGCGGTCACCGGGCTGCACGCGCAGGCTCGGCCCGTCGGGCGACAGCAGGATGCGCGCGCCAGCGCGGACCTCGAGGTCCGTGGCCGTGATCACGATCGCGCCCCTTGCCTATTTGTCTTTGTCGTCGGTGAAAACCGCCGGCCGGCGCTCTTTGCGCGCGGCGACGGCTTCTTCGAAGTTCTCGGTGAGCAGGCGGACGAACAGCTGTCCCAAACCCTCGGCCTGCATGTGCCCCTCCAGGCTACCGGCGTCGAGCCCGCTCCACAGTGTGCGCTTGGTCAACTCGGTCCCTGGCCGGGAAAACGCCGCGATCCGCGCGGCGATCGCATAGCAGGTGTCCAGCAGCTGGTCCTGGGGCACCTGACACGAGACCAGCCCGATCCGTTCGGCCTCCTCGGCGGTGACGTCACGACCGGTCAGCATGATCTCGAACGCGCGGGAGGATCCGATCGCCCTGGGCAACAGGTAGCTCAGCCCCAACTCGCTGGCGGTCAGACCGTTGTTGATGCCCGCGGCGCGGAAATACGCACCGGTCGAGGCGACGCGGATGTCGGCGGCCAGGGCCAGGCACAGACCACCGCCGATGGCCGGGCCGTTGACCGCGGCGATCACCGGTTGGTGCAGCCGGCGCAGCGCCAGGATGACCTCGTCGAGGACCTCCATGGAGCGCAGCGCGTAGGTCGGGCGGGTCAACCCGTCGACGTGGGGAACCGTGCCCGCGGATTTGTGGTCGGCGCCCGAGGAGAATCCCCGGCCTGCCCCGGTGAGCACCACCACGCGTACGGAATTGTCGTATCTGACCTGCTCGAGGGCCTCTTTGAGGGGCATCATGAGGTCGAACGCCATGGAGTTCATCCGCTCGGGCCGATTGAGGGTGATCAGTGCCACACCCGGTCGCGGTTGCTCCACCAGAACCAAACTCACCCGTGAACGGTAGCGCGCATCCCGGCGCGCGGCCGCCACGCGGCGCGCCGGCGCCTCAGGTCTGGTCGGCTTGATCCGCTCGAGCGGCCTCGACGTCGAAGGCCTTGACCTGCTGCACCAGATCCTCCAGGGCCGCCGGCGGCAGGGCTCCGGGCTGGTTGAACAGCAGCATGCCCTTCTTGAACGCCATCAGGGTGGGAATGGAGCGGATCTGGGCGGCCGCGGCGAGCTCCTGCTGGGCCTCGGTGTCGACCTTGGCGTGCACGATGTCGGGGTGTTTCTCCGACGACGCCTCGAATGTCGGCCCGAACTGCCGACACGGTCCGCACCACGAGGCCCAGAAGTCCACGAGCACGATGTCGTTGCCCTCGATCGTTTCGTTGAATTTCTCGTTAGTGAGTTCCATCGTTGTCACACTCGGCCCAACGCGGCCGGCGGAAGTTGTGTTCCCGCGGTGGCAACCCGCTTTCGGACGTGGTCTCGCCGGCCTGGATGCCCCCGGAGCACGCCGGCGCCGCGCGCGCCGCCCTCGACCGGGCGCGGCGGTACTGACACGGCGTTCTCTCGGGGCAGGATCGCGACCGCTGAGTTGTTGGCCAAGAACATGCTGCCCAGGCTGGGTTCCCTGGGCACCGTCATCGAATCCCTCGACGCCGACCAGATGCGGTTCCTCGGGGCAGCCTTCTGCGCTTGTTGCGCACAGGCTACTTTCAGCTTGAACAGGTAAACCCCTGACGTTGGTGACATAACCACGATTGGAGAAACGTTGATGTCTGTCAGCCCACAGTCGCCTCGACTGATCCGGTTCGCCGTCCTTGCAGTCACCGGAGCCGCCGCACTCTCCATCGCCGCCTGCACCTCGTCGGACAAGTCGAGCCCGACATCCACCCCGACGTCCACGTCCACGTCCACGTCCACGTCCACCTCGACGTCCGCCGAGACCTCCACGACCACTGAGGCGCCCGCCGAAGGTCAGGCGAAGGTCAGCGGCCTGGTCGCATCGGTGGCGGGCAATGCGATCCAGGTCACCCAGAAGGACGACTCCAACGCCACCGTGGACTACACGCCGACGACCAAGATCACCGAGACCACCTCGGCGGCCCTCACCGACGTCACCACGGGCAGCTGTGTCAGCGTGTGGCCCGCCAAGGCCGAAGCCGAGGCCGAGGCCGGACAGCCGGTCAAGGCGGCGTCGGTGCGGGTCAAGCCTGCCGTCGACGGCAAGTGCCCGCCGGGACCGAAGCCTGCAGCCGCCTCCAGCAGCCCGGCGCCTTCGGGTTCGGCTGCGCCGGCACCCGCCGAACCGGTGCGGATCCGCGGCACGGTGGCCTCCGTGGCGAACAACACCATCAACGTCACGACCAACGACGCCGCCGGCAATCCGCTGCAGACGGCGGTGACGGTCGATGACAAGACCACCTACACCAAGCAGGCGGAGGTCACCCTCGACGCGATCACAGCGGGCAAGTGCATCAAGGCGCGTGGCACCAAGGACAGCGCGGGCAAACTTCAGGCGACGAGCATCAAGCTGCGCGAAGCCGTCGACGGCAAGTGCGACATGCCCGCGCAGCCCGGCCACGGCGGATAGCCGCGACACGCTCGCCTCATCCACCTGAGATTCGTTGCGCCCGGTGGGGCCGGCAGAGTGTGGACCGCCGCACCGCACGCTCATGACCGCGGCAAGGTGCGGTGCAGCGGATCTGTCGTCATGCTCACCTTCCGGCGTTGCGCCGGCGGCACACTGGCGACCACGTCGGGATCATCGGCGCCGGCGCGCACGGTGGAGCACGGGGTGCGCAGTTCTTCTTTAGCGATCCACGCCGACAGGATCTGGCCGCTGGGGTCTTCGTCGATGATCGTGTTTTACATGGTGGCGAAACTCTTGTCCGACAATCGTTCTCGGGAACGCAGTAGTCGGCGCCGGTTGGCCAATTCGGGGTCGTATGTGCGGTCGCGGCGATCCCGAAGGCCCCAGGTGACCCGGCGGCGCACCTCGGTGACCGCGTCGTTGGCCAATGTCACCAAATGGAAATGGTCAACCACCAGTGTCGCATTCGGCAACAACCCCGGTGTGCGGACCGCCGCCGTGTACACCGCGGCCGCGTCGATCGCCGCATACTGCACACCGGCGCGGAACTCCTCGCTGCGTTCGCGCAGCCAGTCGATCACCGCAGCGCCGGTGCGGCCCTCGCGTCGCCCCAACAGGCCCTGATCGCCGGCCAGGCCGACGAACCCGGTGTCCCACGGGTAGACCCGCACCCAGCGGCCCGTCCTGGCGCACTGCTGCCAGCGGGGCTTTCCGCGCCGGGTCCCGTCGAAACCGAGCACCGCCGCCGCCGGCTCGGCGGTCACCGCGTGCACCACCCGCGTCCCATCTGCCCACCGCTCGACACGCTCAACCTCGACACCTGGCAGCCCAAACAACAATGTCGTACCGTCGATCACGGCCCTTGGCTTCCTTCCTTCGCCTGAAATCCGCAAACTTCAGACTTCGGAAGACCAAGGGCCTCCCCACGCAGCGGCACGATCTATGTGGGCGCGATCACAACTGCCCGGTTAAAATTCAAGAGCCCTCAACGCGCCGCTAAAGGATGTGCATTGCCTCTCCGGCGCATTCGCGATCGAAGGCGCCGAACCCGGCGACCTACTCATCGTCGACATCCTGGACGTCGGACCTATCCTGCAGAAGGATTCGGGCCCGCTCGCCGGCCAGGGCTGGGGCTACACCGGAATCTTTTCCACACTCAACGGCGGCGGATTTCTCACCGACCGCTTTCCCGATGCCTACAAGGCGATCTGGGATTTCGCCGGGCAAAGCGCGACGTCGCGACACATTCCCGGCGTCAAGTACACGGGTACCGTGCATCCGGGCCTGATCGGTACGGCTCCGTCTGTAGAACTCCTGGCGACATGGAACAGACGCGAGGGCGCGCTCATCGCCACCGATCCGCAGCGGGTGCCACCGCTCGTGCTGGCACCGCTCCCCCGCGCGAGAACGGCGGAAATCAGGATATCAAGAACCTCGCCAAAGGCAGTCGGGTTGCGGAGCGATCGAGATGGGTGGGTTCATCGACTGACGCGTCGACGTGATCAAAGGCGGCATGGAGATTTACGGCGTGCGCGAACGCGCGATCTTCATGCCCGGCAACACCGCACCCCAGCATTCGGAGTGGATCGCCTTCTCGGGCACGTCGGTGACACTGGATGGCGAACAAAGATATCTGGACTCCGATCTTGCGTATCAGCGCGCATGCCTGCATGCCATCGACTATCTGACGAAATTCGGTTACAGCCGGCCCCCATCGAGGGACGCCTGTCGGGCGTGGTGGACATCCCGAATTCATGCGCCACCGTGTACATTCCGGCGGCGATCTTCGACTTCCCGGTAGTCCCGTCGGCATCCGGCCCGCATCGAATCGACTCCGGTATCGGCGCGCCACACGCCAGCTCCTGACCGCCGCCAGGGCGGCTACCACGCTTCAGACGGCGCTTCAGACGGCGCTTCAGACAGTGAAGCCCAGGGCGCGTAGTTGCTCCCGGCCGTCGTCGGTGATCTTGTCCGGACCCCAGGGCGGATTCCAGACCCAGTTGATCCGCAGCTCGTTGACCAGGCCGCTGCCGACCAGCGCCATGCGGGACTGGTCCTCGATGACGTCGGTCAGCGGGCAGGCCGCCGACGTCAACGTCATGTCGATGACGGCGACGGTTCCCTCGCCGCCCTCATCGACGACGTTGAGGCCGTAAACCAGCCCCAGATCCACGACGTTGATGCCCAGCTCCGGGTCGACGACATCACGCATCGCCTCCTCGACGTCGGCGAGCAGTGCGTCATCCGGTGCGGTCGTCTCACTCATCTGCAACCTCCTGAAAAAGCTTCGCTGGCCCGGGCCAGCGCGTCCTTACAGGCCATCCATCCCAGCAGTGCGCACTTCACCCGGGCCGGGTACTTGGCGACGCCGGCGAAGGCGATCCCGTCACCGAGGACGTCCTCGTCACCCTCGACGGCGCCGCGGGAGGACACCATCTCGGTGAACGCGGCGATGGTCGCGAGCGCCTGCGGCACGCTCTGCCCGATCACCTGCTCGGTGAGCACCGATGTGGCCGCCTGGCTGATCGAACACCCCTGCCCGTCGTAGGAGACGTCGGAGACGCGCTCGCCGTCGTCGGACAGGGCCACCCGCAGGGTCACCTCGTCACCGCAGGTCGGGTTGACGTGGAAGACCTCCGCGCCGAACGGCTCCCGCAACCCCCGGTGCTGCGGATGCTTGTAGTGATCGAGGATCACTTCCTGGTACATCTGCTCCAAGCGCACCGTCAGTCTCTCCCGAAGAACTCGAGCGCCCGGCGCACGCCGGCCACCAAACGGTCGACCTCCTCGGCGGTGTTGTACACCGCGAACGACGCGCGCGCGGTGGCCGCCACCCCGAAGCGGCGGTGCAGCGGCATCGCGCAGTGGTGTCCGACGCGCACCGCGATACCGTCGTCGTCGAGCACCTGCCCGACGTCGTGCGCATGCACCCCGTCCACGACGAACGACACCGGCGAGCCACGGTCCGCCAGGGAGGTGGGCCCGACGATGCGGACACCGTCGATGCCCGACAGGCCCTCGATGGCGGCGGCGACCAGCTCGCGTTCGTGGGCTTCGACGGCGTCCATACCGATGGCGCCCAGATAGCGCGCGGCCGCGCCCAGCCCGACGACCTGGGAGGTCATCGGGGTGCCCGCCTCGAATCGCTGCGGCGCGGGCGCGTAGGTGGAGCGTTCCATCGTCACGCTCTCGATCATCGAGCCGCCGGTGAGGAACGGCGGCAGCGTCGCCAACAGCTCGCGGCGCGCGTAGAGCGCGCCGATCCCGGTGGGGCCCAGCATCTTGTGCCCGGAGAACGCCGCGAAGTCGACGTCCAGGGCGTGCAGGTCGACCGGCTGGTGCGGCACCGACTGGCAGGCGTCCAGCACGGTCAGCGCCCCCACCGCCTTCGCCCGCGCGACCAGCTCGGCCACCGGCGCCGCCGCGCCGGTGACGTTGGAATGATGGCTGAAGGCAACGACTTTCACCCGCTCGTCGAGCCGCAACGAGTCCAGGTCGATGCGGCCCTCGTCGGAGACCCCGAACCATCGCAGCGTGGCGCCGGTGCGGCGGGCCAGCTCCTGCCACGGCACCAGGTTGGCGTGATGCTCGAGCTCGGTGGTGACGATGACGTCATTTTCACCCACGGCCTGCTCGAACCGGTTGTCACCCAGCACGTAGGACACCAGGTTGAGCGCCTCGGTGGCGTTGCGGGTGAAGACCAGCTCGTCGGGGTCGGCGCCGACGAACGCCGCGATGTCCGCACGGCCCCGCTCGTAGGCGTCGGTGGCCTCCTCCATCAGCTGGTGCGCGCCGCGATGCACGGCGCCGTTGGAGGTCAGCAGGAACTCCCGCTCGGCGTCGAGCACGGGCAGCGGACGCTGGGAGGTCGCGCCGGAGTCAAGGTAGGCCAATTGATTCCCGCCGCGCATGACGCGCTGCAGGATCGGGAAGTCGGCCCGGATGGCCGTGACGTCCAGTCGGGTCGGGGTCGGCATTCAGGCCCCCGCTGCGGCCGCTTCGGTGAAGCGCACGTAGCCGTTCTGTTCGAGTTCGTCGGCCAGCTCCGGGCCGCCGGATTCGGCGATGCGGCCGCCGACGAAGACGTGGACGAACTGCGGGTGGATGTAGCGCAGGATGCGGGTGTAGTGGGTGATCAGCAGGATGCCTCCCCGCACCGGCTCGCCGCTGCCGTCGTCCCAGCCGGTCTCGGCGTAACGGTTGACCCCTTCGCTGACCACTCGCAGCGCGTCGACGTCCAGCCCGGAGTCGGTTTCGTCGAGGATGGCGATCTTGGGCCTGAGCAGCTCGAGTTGCAGGATCTCGTGGCGCTTCTTCTCACCGCCGGAGAAGCCCTCGTTGACGCTGCGCTCGGCGAACGCGGGGTCGATCTCGAGCGAACCCATCGCCGCCTTGACCTCTTTGACCCAGTGCCGCAACTTGGGAGCCTCGCCGCGCACGGCGGTGGCCGCCGAGCGCAAGAAGTTCGACACCGACACCCCCGGCACCTCGACGGGATACTGCATGGCAAGGAAGATGCCGGCCCGGGCGCGCTCGTCGATGCCCATGGCCAGCACGTCCTCGCCGTCCAGGGTGATCGAGCCCGAGGTCACCCGGTACTTCGGGTGGCCGGCGATCGCGTAGGACAGCGTCGACTTGCCTGAGCCGTTGGGGCCCATCAACGCGTGCGTCTCACCGGATTTCACCGTGAGGTCCACACCGTTGAGGATGGGGATCTCGCGCTGTCCTTCGGCGGCGTCGGGATTGTCGACGCTGACGTGCAGGTCCTTGATTTCCAGTGTCGTCATGAAGCTTTCGTCTTCTCCGTGAATTCGAGTTCGTGTTCGATGGCGGTGGTCAGGCGTTCCCGGATGTCCGGCACGGCGATCTTGGAGATGATCTCGCCGAAGAACCCGCGGATCACCAACCGGCGCGCCTGCTCCTCCGGGATGCCGCGGGAGCGCAGGTAGAACAGCTGCTCGTCGTCGAAACGCCCGGTGGCACTGGCGTGCCCGGCACCGGCGATCTCGCCGGTCTGGATCTCCAGATCGGGCACCGAGTCGGCGCGCGCCCCGTCGGTGAGCACCAGGTTGCGGTTGGCCTCGAAGGTGTCGGTGCCGGTGGCCTCGGCGCGGATCAAGACGTCGCCCACCCAGACGGTGTGCGCGTCGGGCAGCGCGGAGTCCGGATCCCCTTGCAGCGCACCCTTGTACAGCACATTGGACTTGCAGTCCGGCTTGGCGTGGTCGATCAGCAGGCGCGACTCCAGGTGCTGGCCGTCGTCGGCGAAGTACATTCCCAACAGCTCCGCATCACCGCCGGGGCCGGCGAACAGTACGTTGGCCGACGTCCGCACGAGTTCCCCGCCCAGGGTGACCGCGACGTGGCGCAGCACCGCGTCCTTGCCCAACCTCGCGTGGTGGCTGCTGACGTGGACCGCGTCGTCGGCCCAGTCGGCGATCCACACGACGGTGAGCCGGGCCGCGTCACCGATGACGAATTCGATGTTGTCCGCGTAGGTTCCGCTGCCGCGGAGATCGATGACCACCACCGCCTCGCCGAGCTCGTCGACCCGGATCTGCAGGTGCCCGTAGGCGACCGCGCCCTCCCCGGGCCCGGTCACGGTGACGTTGACCGGCTCGGCGATCTGCACGTCCCGCCCGACGGTGACAACCGTCGCCGAATCGAACGACGAAAACGCCTGCGCCGCAACACGATCAGTGGGGACTCCGGCCTGGCCCAGTCGCTGGTCGCCGCGGCGCAGGGTCTCGGTGCGCACACCGGCACGTTCGTCGACGTCGATGCGCGCGCTGCCGGTGGCGGGCGCCGAGCCGTCGTGCAGTCCGCGCAGCCGCCGCAGCGGGGTGAACCGCCAGAGCTCGTCGCGGCCGTGCGGGATCTCGAAGGCGTCGACGTCGAAGGAGGCGAACAGCTCGCCCTTGGTGATCGCGATCGGAGCGGTCATCCGACCGCACCCTCCATCTGCAGTTCGATCAGCCGGTTGAGCTCCAGGGCGTACTCCATCGGGAGTTCCTTGGCGATCGGTTCGACGAAGCCGCGCACCACCATCGCCATCGCCTCGTCCTCGGTCATCCCGCGGCTCATCAAGTAAAACAGCTGGTTGTCGCCGACCTTGGACACGGTGGCCTCATGACCCATCGTGACGTCGTCCTCACGGATGTCGACGTAGGGGTAGGTGTCGCTTCGGCTGATCGTATCGACCAGCAGCGCATCACATTTCACGCTGGACTTGGAGCCGTGCGCCCCCTTGTTGACCTGCACCAGGCCGCGGTAGGAGGCGCGGCCGCCGCCGCGGGCCACCGACTTGGACACGATGTTGCTCGACGTGTTGGGCGCCAGGTGCAGCATCTTGGCGCCGGTGTCCTGGTGCTGACCCTCACCGGCGAACGCCACCGACAGGACCTCGCCCTTGGCGTGCTCGCCGGTCATCCACACCGCCGGGTACTTCATCGTGACCTTGGAGCCGATGTTGCCGTCGACCCACTCCATGGTGGCGCCGGCCTCGGCGCGGGCCCGCTTGGTGACCAGGTTGTAGACGTTGTTCGACCAGTTCTGGATCGTGGTGTACCGGCAGCGGCCACCGGGCTTGACGATGATCTCGACCACCGCGGAGTGCAGCGAGTCCGACTTGTAGATCGGCGCAGTGCAGCCCTCGACGTAGTGCACGTAGGCGCCCTCGTCGACGATGATCAGCGTCCGCTCGAACTGGCCCATGTTCTCGGTGTTGATCCGGAAGTAGGCCTGCAGCGGGATGTCGACGTGCACGCCCGGCGGCACGTAGATGAACGAGCCACCGCTCCACACCGCGGTGTTGAGCGCCGAGAACTTGTTGTCCCCCGCCGGGATCACGGTGCCGAAGTACTGCTGGAAGATCTCGGGGCGCTCCCGCAGGCCCGTGTCGGTGTCCATGAAGATGACGCCCTGGGCCTCGAGGTCCTCGCGGATCTGGTGGTAGACCACCTCGGAGTTGTGCACCACGAGACCTTCGGCCACGAAGTTGTGCGGTCCGTCCACCTCGACGTCGAAGACCGGCTCGACGGTGTGCGGCTCGATCGACTTGACCCGCTCGAACCCGAGCCAGTCGTTGGTGTGCGCCCGGATCGTCGTCCCGTGTGCACCGTTCGAGGAATGCAGGTAGCGGCGACGGCCGAAGCGGTCCGTCCGCTTCGGGTTGCGACAGCCGAGCCGCTCGAAGTCACCGGAAATACCGAGGCGCCAGGCAGTCTGGGTGCGCTCCGGGGCATGCCGATACGGTTGGCTGAACGCCCACGGACCACCCGCGCGCAGACCGGACAATTCGGCCAGTTCGCGCGCTTGTCCGAGCAACGCTTCATTGGCACAAGTCAGCAACACTGAGTCGCCGCTCGCCGGGCCGACGTACCCGTCGGCGTCGACCCAGCCGCCGAGAAAGGCCAGCCGCTGCTCAACCGGCAAGCCATAGACCCAGTCGGGCACCCGCTTGGTCAGCGACACCCCGCCGAACCCTAATGCAACGATCCACTCCGTCAAGGCCTTTGAGTTGACGACGATCCGGTAGTCGTCTGCCTCGATACAACGGAGTCCGAATAGCTCCCCGACGACGCGAGTCACCTCGGCCCGAAATCGGACGTCGGTGGCGGGAACCGCGAACTGCACTCGATAGGTCTTCGGTGAGAGGTGCAGGTTGCCGTCGCCGATGTAAAGACCAAGCAGCCACATCAAGTCGACAGAGCTGACCCGAGGGACATCCAACCCGGCCACGTCAGGAAGTTCCGCGGTGACGCCGAACTCGGGAATACGCCGCGGCACGCCGATGAAGTCGCCCGGCTTGATCTCATCCACCGTCACCCATCGCCGGGCGAAGCGGGCGCGCTGCCGCCCGTCCTTGCGCTCGTCCCGCAATACCAGCATGGGGTGGTTACCGGTCGCGCGGACGCTGCGGCGCGTCGTCTGCACCGTGTAGGTGAGCCGGGTGTCCGTCTGTGCGGCGGCCTTGACCGGGGCCACGACGAATCGTTCGGCGCCCTCGTCGTACGCGAATACGTAATCGCCGAACTCGATCTCCTTGATCGGAATCTGGCCCCGGTTCGCGGTCCACACCAAGGTCTCACCTGCCAGGCATTCGTACTGAGCCGCTACACCGGCAACCAACCGCTGCTTCTCCGCCTCCGGGATGCCCAGCCTGTCGTAGGTGTTGCGGATGTCCTCGGGCAACTCCTCCCAGCTCGCGGCCTGCTTCTCGGTGGAGCGCACGAAGTACTTGATGTTGTCGAAGTCGATGCCCTCCAGGTTCGACCCCCACGACGGCATGGGCTTGCGCTCGAAGATGCGCAGCGCCTTGAGCCGTGTCGCCAGCATCCACTCGGGCTCGCTCTTCTTCGCCGAGATGTCACGCACCACCGCCTCAGACAGCCCGCGCTGCGCGCTCGCGCCGGCGACGTCGGTGTCCGCCCAGCCGTAGCCGTAGCGGCCCAGCGAGGCGATGGTCTCCTCTTGGGTGAGCGGTGCGACGATTTTGTCGGCCTCCAGGGTCATGCGGACGCTCCTTTGATGCTCATAGTGTCGGCGCGGCGCGGGCTGTGCGCCGTGCTCGGTGACTGCGTCAGTGGTACGTGCGTCGTGCAGGCGCAGTCGCCGTTGACGATGGTCGCCAACCGCTGCACGTGGGTCCCGAGCACCTCGGCCATGGCCTGCTGCTCGGCCTCGCACAGCTCCGGAAACTCCTCGGCGACGTGCGAAACCGGGCAGTGGTGCTGGCAGATCTGCACGCCATGAATCGGCCCGCCGACCCGCGTGGTGGTCGCGACGTAGCCGGCCTTGGTGAGCGCGCCGGCGATCCGCTCGGCGGCCGCCTCGATGTCGGTGTCGGCCAGGCTGCCTGCCGCCTCGACACCGGTCAGGATCGCGTCGATGCGGCGCCGCGCGAACACCTGGATCGCCCCTTCGCCGCCGACTTCGCGCAGTTGCCGCATCGCGGCGGCCGCCAGGTCGTCGTAGGCGTGACCGAGCTTGGCCCGCCCCCCCGGGGTCAGCCGGTAGCGCTTGGCGGGACGCCCCCGCCCCGCCTGCTGCCACGCCGCGGCGGCCACGGACTCGGCGTCACCGGCTTCGATCAGCGCGTCGAGATGACGCCGCACCCCGGCCGCCGCCAGGCCCAGCCGGTCGCCGATCTCGGCGACGGTGATCGATCCGGATTCCAGCAGCAGCCGCACGATCGCGCGGCGGGTGTGACCATCCTGGGATGCGGCGTACACCGCCGCATCGCATGCAGCGGTCTCCAGGCCGAGCCGGATTTTCACAACACCAGTGTGACGCAATTCCGGGCGCAGGTCCACCGCGGACTCCGCCTGCGAGAGTTGCGCTGCTCACACCGAGGACATCGACTGCCGCTACGCTGCACTGATGCCAGCCCGCCACCACTCGCTGAGCTCGTCGATCGCCAGTCTGCACGGCGACGAACAGACGGTGGCCCCGCCGCTGACCGACACCGAGCTGACCGCGCTGCGACGCACGCGATTGTTCGGGGGCACCGGCACCGTCCTGATGGCGATCGGCGCCCTGGGCGCCGGCGCGCGGCCCGTCGTCCAGGACCCGACGTTCGGGGTGCGGCTGCTGAACCTGCCGTCCCGGATCCAGACCGTGTCGCTGACGATGACGACGACTGGGGCGGTGATGATGGCACTGGCCTGGCTGATGCTGGGCCGATTCGCGCTGGGCAGCAGGCGGATGTCACGCGGCGACCTGGACCGCACCCTGCTGCTGTGGATCCTGCCGCTGCTGCCCGCGCCTCCGATGTACAGCAAGGACGTCTACTCCTATCTGGCCCAGAGCCAGATCTCCCTGGAAGGGCTCGACCCCTATCGCGTGGGCCCGGCCTCCGGGCTGGGGCTGTCGCACGTGTTCACCCTTTCGGTACCCAGCCTGTGGCGCGAGACGCCGGCACCCTACGGCCCGTTGTTCCTGTGGATCGGGCGGGGGATCTCGTCGCTGACCGGCGAGAACATCGTCGCCGCCGTGCTCTGTCACCGCGTCGTGGTGCTGGTCGGTGTGGGGCTGATCGTGTGGGCGACGCCGCGGCTGGCGCGGCGCTGCGGCGTGGCCGAGGTCAGCGCGTTGTGGCTGGGCGCCGCCAACCCGTTGCTGATCATGCATCTGGTCGCCGGCATCCACAACGAGGCGCTGATGCTCGGGCTGATGCTGACCGGCGCCGAGTTCGCGCTGCGCGGCCTGGACCCGTCCCGCTTCCCGCGCCTGTTGCCCACCAGCTGGCGAAACCCGGGTGAGTGGGAGCCCCTGGGACTGGTGCTGGCCGGGGCCGTCCTGATCACGCTGTCGTCGCAGGTCAAGCTGCCCTCGCTGCTCGCGCTCGGCTTCGTCACCATGGCACTGGTCAACCGCTGCGGCGGCAGCCTGCGCGCGCTGCTCGTCTCCGGCGGCGCGATGGCCGGGTTGTCGCTGACGGTGATGGCCGTCGTCGGCTGGGCCAGCGGGCTGGGATTCGGCTGGATCTACACGCTGGGCACCGCCAACGTGGTGCGCAGCTGGATGTCGCCGCCGACGCTGCTGGCCCTGGGCACCGGCCAGGTGGGCATCCTGCTCGGGGTGGGCGACCACACCACCGCGGTGCTGGCGCTCACCCGCGTCATCGGTGTGCTGATCATCACGGTGATGGTGGGCTGGTTGCTGGTGTCGGTCCTGCGGGGCCGGCTGCACCCGATCGGCGGCCTGGGCGTCGCGCTGGGCGTGACGGTGCTGCTGTTCCCCGTCGTGCAGCCCTGGTATCTGCTGTGGGCCATCATCCCCCTGGCCGCCTGGGCGACCCGCGCCGGTTTCCGGATGGCCGTCATCGCCATCACCCTGGTGGTGGGCATCTTCGGGCCGACGGCCAACGGCGACCGCTTCGCGCTGTTCCAGATCGTCGACGCCACCCTGGCCAGCGCCGTCATCGTCGTGGTGCTCATCGCGCTGACCTACACCCGGTTGCCGTGGCGGGGCCCCCGACCCGATTCCCCGGAACCGGCCGGTCCGGCGCCGGACGCGGCGGACCCCGAGTCTGCCGAGACCCCGCGGCAGGCCGCGGCGCCGGACGCCTACGCTGATTCCACGTGAGCCCGCCCGCCCCACTCCCCGACGCGGTGGTACGGCTGCGTGGAGTGAGCAAGCGGTACGGTTCCGGCGCGGCCGCAGTGGAGGCCGTCGCCAACCTCGATCTGCACGTGCACGCCGCCGAGGTGTTCGCGTTGCTGGGCCCCAACGGCGCCGGGAAGACGACGACGGTCGAGATGTGCGAGGGCTTCGTACGCCCCGACTCCGGCTCGATCGAGGTGCTGGGGATGGACCCGGTCACCGACAACGCGCTCCTGCGCGCGCGCATCGGGGTGATGCTCCAAGGCGGCGGCGGCTACCCCGCGGCCCGCGCCGGGGAGATGCTCAATCTGGTGGCCTCCTACGCCGCCGACCCCCTGGACCCGGCGTGGCTGCTGGACACCCTGGGCCTGACCGAGGCCGCGCGCACCACTTACCGGCGGCTCTCCGGCGGCCAGCAGCAGCGGCTCGCGCTGGCGTGCGCCCTGGTGGGCCGCCCGGAACTGGTCTTCCTCGACGAACCCACCGCCGGCCTCGACGCGCACGCGCGACTGCTGGTGTGGGAGCTGATCGACGCGCTGCGCCGCGACGGCGTGACGGTGGTGCTGACCACACACCAACTCAAGGAAGCCGAGGAACTCGCCGATCGGCTGGTCATCATCGACCACGGGGAGACGGTGGCCGCCGGCACCCCGGCGGAGCTGATGCGCACCGGCGCCCAGGGCCAGCTGCGGTTCACCGCGCCGCCGCGGCTCGACCTGTCGTTGCTGACCTCCGCCCTGCCGGAGGACTACCGGGTCGGCGAGGCGATGCCGGGCGAGTACCTGGTCGAGGGCCGCGTCGACCCGCAGGTGCTGGCGACCGTCACGGCGTGGTGCGCGCAGATCGACGTGCTCGCCACCGACATGCGGGTCGAGCAACGCAGCCTCGAGGACGTGTTCTTGGATCTCACCGGCAGGGACCTGCGCCCATGAGCGAATCCGCTTTCCCCGCAGGCACTTTCACTCCCGACCCGCGGCCCAACAGCGTGCCCCGGATGCTGGGCGCGCAGTTCGGCCTGGAGCTGAAGCTGCTGCTGCGCAACGGCGAGCAACTGCTGCTGACCATGTTCATCCCGATCACGCTGCTGGTGGGGCTCACGCTGCTGCCGCTGGGTTCCTTCGGCGCCAACCGGGCCGCGACGTTCGTCCCGGTCATCATGGCGCTCGCGGTGATCTCGACCGCGTTCACCGGCCAGGCGATCGCGGTCGCGTTCGACCGTCGCTACGGTGCGCTCAAACGGCTGGGGGCCACCCCGCTGCCGGTGTGGGGAATCGTCGCCGGCAAGTCGCTGGCCGTGGTCGCGGTGGTCTTCCTGCAGTCGCTCATCCTGGGCTCCATCGGGATTGCGCTGGGCTGGCGGCCCGCGTGGGCCGGCCTGGTCCTCGGCGGGCCGATCATCGTGCTGGGCACCGCCGCGTTCGCCGCCCTGGGCCTGTTGCTGGGCGGCACGCTGCGGGCCGAGATCGTCCTCGCGGTCGCCAATCTCCTGTGGTTCGTCTTCGCCGGCCTCGGCGCGCTGACCGTCGAGACGGGGATGATCCCGGCTTCGGTGAAATGGCTGTCCCGGCTGACCCCGTCGGGCGCGCTCACCGAGGCGCTGTCGCAGGCGATGAGCGTGTCGGTGGACTGGTTCGGGGTCACCGTGCTGGCGGCGTGGGGTGCGGTGGCAGCACTGGCGGCGCTGCGCTGGTTCCGGTTCACCTGACACGTGCGCGGCTGTCCGGCTCGCGACACATAAACGTCTGCGAGGACACGCCGGCACCGGTGTGCGTGGTTTATGTCTCGCGGAACTCCCGGGCGTACTACAGGCTGTAGTTTTCGGTGCCTTACGATCGGACACGTGCTGATGCGTCTGGTGGACCTACTCCCGCGTCCGAGCCTGCGCGCTCAGCGCGTCATCGCCGCGCTGGTGGTCCTCACCCAGGGCGGCATCGCCGTCACCGGCG
>NZ_JBMIOP010000205.1:0-1729 GCF_049197365.1 Mycobacterium sp. THU-M104 | reverse complement strand
ACACCCTGCGTCCCGACATCATCACCGTCCCGTTGCGGGGCGTCGAGCCCTGCCACGTGGTGCTCGCCACGCGCGCCGGGGACCGGGGCCGGTTGGTGGCGGCGTTCCGCAAGCTCGCCGAGGCGCACCTCACAGGCCCGCCGTGCTGAGGCCGGGCGGCCGTACGGAGCGCGGCGCCGATTCAACCCTCGGGCAACACAGGTGGCGGCCGATACTGCGGCTCGTAACCGGAAACGTGGATCGGGCCGGCGACGAGCCGGAAGTCGCCCGCGGCCACCACGACCTCCGGGATCGCTTCGAGCGCCTCGGGCAGCGTCCGGACGGCGGCCGCCGGCACCCCGAGGGGACGCAGCCGGCGCTCCCAGCCGACGGCGGTATCGGCCGCGAGCATCGCGGTGACGACGGCGAGCACCTCGTCGCGCCGCTCCACCCGTTCGGCCATCGTCTCGAACCCACCGATGCCCGCCTCGGCGGCGAAGGACTTCCAGAATCCGTCGTGCGTGACGAACAGCGCCAGGTGCCCCTTCGACGTCGGAAAAAGCTGGGCGGGAACGTAATACGAGTGCGCACCGTACGGCCGCCGTCGCGGCTCGACGCCGTCGTTGAGGTAGGCCGCGGCGTGGTAGTTCAGCTGCGAGAACATCACGTCGCGCAGCGACACGTCCACCTGCCCGCCGGTCCCCGAGACGACCTTGGCCAGCAATCCGAGCGCCGCGCACATGCCGGTGGAGTTGTCGGCCGAGGAGTAGCCGGGCAGCGTCGGAGGACCGTCGGGGTCACCCGTCAGGGCGACGACGCCGGTCGAGGCCTGGACGACGTAGTCGAAGGCGGGGTCGTCACCGCCATACAGCCCGAAGCCGGTGATCGCCACGCACACGATCCGCTCGTTGTGGCACCGCAACGCCTCGTAGGTAAGCCCCAGCCGGCGAATGGCCGACGGCTTCAGGTTCACCAGCAGGGCGTGGGCGCCGGCTACCAGATCGCGCAGCCGAGCTTGTCCTGCAACGGAATTCAGGTGCGCAACGCGAGCGTGGTGGACTCCTCGGTGGGCAGCGCGAACGGCTCGTCCCAGGCCGCGGTGAACATCGACTGCACCCCGCCCAACACCGCCGCCATCGCCTCGTAGGCCACCCGGACGACGTTGTTGCGCGCCTGCGGGCCATACAACGACGCGCCTCCGCACACGCAGCCGAACCGGAACATCGACGCCTTGTCGGTGGCCGCCCCGTAGCGCTCGCGCACGATGGTGGCCCAACGGCGCCGTCCCGCAAGGTATTTGGCGATCTCCTCGAAGAAGTCGCCGTGGGTGTAGAAGAAGAACGAGATCTGCGGCGCGAACTGGTCGATGCTCATCCGGCCGCGGGCCACCACGGTGTCGCAATAGGTGACGCCGTCGGCCAGGGTGAACGCCATCTCCTGCGCCGCGTTGGCGCCGGCGTCGCGGAAATGGGCCCCGGCCACCGAGATCGCGTTGAACCGCGGTACTTCGGCCGCGCAGAACTCGATCGTGTCGGCGATCAGGCGCAGCGAAGGCTCCGGCGGCCAGATCCAGGTACCGCGCGAGGCGTACTCCTTGAGGATGTCGTTCTGGATGGTCCCGGTCAGCGTGACCCGCGGGATACCCTTCTTCTCGGCCGCGGCGACGTAGAAGGCCAGCAGGATGGCGGCGGTGCCGTTGATCGTCATGCTCGTGCTGAGCTTGTCCAGCGGAATGCCCTCGAACAGGATC
>NZ_JBMIOP010000197.1:0-1241 GCF_049197365.1 Mycobacterium sp. THU-M104 | reverse complement strand
ATCGAACAGGAGGTTGTGCCGTTGACCCCGAAACCTCACACCGGCGGACCGCTCGAGGAACTGCTCGAGCGCAGCGGGCGGTTCTTCACCCCGGGGGAGTTCTCGGCGGACCTGCGCACTGTCACCCGTCAGG
Source organism: Mycobacterium sp. THU-M104 (assembly GCF_049197365.1). Classification (NCBI taxonomy): domain Bacteria; kingdom Bacillati; phylum Actinomycetota; class Actinomycetes; order Mycobacteriales; family Mycobacteriaceae; genus Mycobacterium; species Mycobacterium sp. THU-M104. Next base: position 1,108 of record NZ_JBMIOP010000197.1, on the reverse strand, counting down.
GCGGCCGCGAAGCCGACGCGTTCTACCGCGACCGGTGGAGCCACGACAAGGTGGTCCGCTCCACTCACGGCGTCAACTGCACCGGGTCGTGCTCGTGGAAGATCTACGTCAAGGACGGGATCATCACCTGGGAGACCCAGCAGACCGACTACCCCTCGGTGGGCCCTGACCGTCCGGAATACGAACCGCGCGGATGCCCGCGCGGCGCCTCGTTCTCCTGGTACAGCTATTCGCCCACCCGGGTGCGCTACCCGTACGCCCGCGGCGTGCTGGTCGACATGTACCGGGAAGCCAAGGCCCGCCTCGGGGACCCCGTATTGGCGTGGGCCGACATTCAGGCCGATCCCGAGCGTCGCCGCCGCTATCAGCAGGCCCGCGGCAAGGGCGGGCTGGTGCGGATCAGCTGGGCCGAGGCCACCGAGCTGATCGCCGCCGCCCACGTGCACACCATCAAGGCCTAAGGTCCGGACCGGGTCGCCGGCTTCTCCCCGATCCCGGCCATGTCGATGGTGTCCTACGCCGCCGGCTCCCGTTTCGTCGGCCAGCTCGGCGGCGTGATGACGTCGTTCTACGACTGGTACGCCGACCTCCCGGTGGCCTCGCCGCAGGTGTTCGGCGATCAGACCGACGTGCCCGAATCCGGCGACTGGTGGGACGCGGCCTATCTGATGATGTGGGGTTCCAACGTTCCGATCACCCGGACTCCCGACGCGCACTGGATGGCCGAGGCGCGCTACCGCGGCACCAAGGTGGTCACCGTCAGCCCCGACTACGCCGACAACACCAAGTTCGCCGACGAGTGGATGCCGTGCGCGGCCGGCACCGACGGGGCGCTGGCGATGGCGATGGGCCACGTCATCCTCTCGGAATGCTATGTGGCAAAGCAGATTCCGTTCTTCGCCGACTTCGCGCGCCGATACACCGACCTGCCGTTCCTGATCAAGCTGGAACAACGCGGCGACATGGTGGTGCCGGGGAAGAATCTCACGGCGGCCGACCTGGGAGAGGCGGTCGAGAACGCGGCGCTCAAGCCCGCGGTGTGGGACGAGGCGACCGACTCCGCGGCGGTGCCCAACGGCTCACTGGGATTCCGTTACGGCGAGGACGG
>NZ_JBMIOP010000196.1:0-8003 GCF_049197365.1 Mycobacterium sp. THU-M104 | reverse complement strand
CCACCGCCCAGAACTCGTCAGAAATCACACCAATCCGCGTCACCAGCCAATCCTGGCTGGTCAACAGTCGAAAAATTGGGAGACACGCCCTAGCCGGCCTACTAGGAGCGCGGGAACCTGCAATGGGGCGCCCTTCGCCAATGGCGTGGGACTTGCTGACCGATCCACCGATGTCATCGACAAAGTCGCGTAGCAGACCACCCTGTGATCAACATCAGCGATCACCCAGACCGCTGCGGTGTTGCCGCGTCGGTTCTGGCCGGCGTAGCGGCGCAGCCACTCGTCCAGGGACGAATCGCCCGACGTGAACTCGTCGCGCCGGTGTCCATCCGGGTCGAGTACGTTCGGCCGGTAGAACTGCACTTCAGTCGAGCCAGGTGAACTTCGCCGGCCGCTTCAAGGTGGCCGCCAGTCGCTCGTTAACCTGCGCCGGATGGTTCAGTGCTTCGGTGAACACGGCCGCCGAGGCGGGGGACAGGCGAATTGTCTGCCGCTCGGCGAGCAAATTGTCGGCGGCCTGGCTGGCGGCCTGCAGCACGAACGCCGTCACGCTCAGGTGCGCCTCGGCGGCGGCCTCCTCCAGCCGCCGCTTGGAGGTTGCGTCGACGCGCAGCTGCAGGCGGTCATCTTTCATCGAAGTCATGTACGTACAATGGCAGTACGCGAACTTCTGGTCAAGCGAGGGGTCGTCGGCACCGGTGCATTACGCTGTGGGATCCCATATTCAGCCGCCGATCGGTTACGCAACAACGTTGCTAGGTAGACAAGCTTTCGTGGCGTGTAGTCCAGCAGACCCGCCGCGAACTTGACAAACAAAGCGCCTGGCAGATGTGCGGCGTCCGGTTGAGACCTCCGCATCGACGCGGTTCTGGGCGCTCGGCTTGACCCCTGCTCAAGGGGTTCAGGCCGGCGACGTTCCGGGCTGATCTATCGAAGCTGCCTTCGCACCTGCGATGTCCAGATCGCATTACCTCGGCGTGTACGTAGTGCAGAACGGTAGAGTAATAGATATGGACATAACCATTACCGTGACCAGGAAGGGGCAGACAACGCTTCCGGTCGCCGTTCGTCGCCGGCTCGGTTTGGCCGATTCGGGTGGAGTGTTGCGCGCGCACCTGAACGAGGACACCGGGGAACTCATCATCACCAAACCGCCGAGTGCCAACGAGTTGAGCGAACGCGTTAGTCGCCATATCAAGCCGGGCACCCGCCCCCTGCTGGATGTCGATGACTTTTACCAGTCCCAGCGCGAGTCGTAGGCGTGATGCCCACATTTGGCGGTTCACTTGACGCCAATGTCGTACTCCGCCTGCTGCTTAACGATGTTCCCGACCAACACGCGGCGGCAGTCGCACTACTTGAAAGTGCCGATGCGCCATTCGTCGTGTCGGACTTCGCCATCATCGAGGTGGTCTTCGCTTTGTGCCGCCACTATGAATTCAGCCGTGCCGCGGCAGCCGAGGCGATCGAGGGCCTGATGTCGCTGACCCAGATCGATTGCAACCGTGTCATGTTCAAGCTCGCACTGCCGTTTTTCACCGATCATCCGAAGCTGTCGTTCGAGGATTGCTGCCTGGCCACATATGCGGAATTGTCGAACGCCGCACCATTGTGGACCTTCGATAGGAAACTGGCTGGCCAAGCCCAGTCGGCCCGACTGGTGCCGATGTAAAGATATGCACTGTCGAACTCCCATTGCCTTACTGAAGTTAGGGCGCGGCGGCCGGTGCCGCGATGCGCGGGCGTGTGCAATCTGCTCCCCGCCTGCCCTGACGACGTCGCTCAGAACCTGGATGTTGGATAGATGCCGGGTTGGATATCCAGCCTGACCCGTGGTGTCTCGGTACCAGGAACGCTGGTGGCTGGTCGCGTGTTGCCGCGCTCGCGATATGGATAGGAGCACCGACTGTCACCATGCCACCACCTGCCCGCGCGGTGCCGGTGGTCACGCCGAATTGCGTCGAGCAGTTTTGGATGCTCGTCCTGCGGGCCAGCACACGCAGGATCTGCGACGGCCCGATCCGGCCCGACGGGTCATGGCACCGTTGTCGCCTGTTCTACGCCCCCGACTATGTCATTCCAGCACACGTTTACTGCTCCGGGGGGAGATACTCGACGTACTGCATCTACTATCCACCTCAGTATGTGCCTGAGTTGAACCAGTCGGAATGCTACGAGGTCACACCGGACACGGTGCAGCCGGACGAGCCGGGGCACTTACTGTAGCTACTCGGCTGGGCGATGGTGAACTTGCCGGTCCGCTCAGGCCGGACGACGGCGTGACCGAACCGCCACGTTGACCTCACCGCTATTGCTGTCGCTCTGGAAGGCGGCGTGTTCGTTGGTCGCCACCCCGACGTTGCCGACCGCCGCCACGACGACGTTCTTGTCGCCCACGATGCCGGTGTACGGGGCCAGGGCGATGTTGACGAGCACCGGCAAGTACAGCAAGAGCGTTGCGGCGTCGTTGGTGCCCGCACCCAACAGAGATGCGTTGGTGTTGGTGCCGCCGACCGGATCGACGCGCGCGCCCAAATCGCAGGCGAGGTGCTAGGGCGGCTGCGCATCGTCTATCGCCGGGACGGCCGGCGCATCGTGGGTATTCACGCGCTCGTCGAAGGCGCGGCGGACCTCATGGGCGAGGCGGCGCTTGCGGTGCGAAATGGCTTGACGCTGGAGCAGATGGCGGCCAGCATCCACCCCCATCCGACGCTGACGGAAGCCTTCGGCCTGGCCACGCGCACCGCGCTTGCGGGCCTTCTCGCCCCGGTCGTTTCAACCGCAATACGAATGGAAAGCAAATGACATCAGGAAATGGATCTTTTCCGGATTGTGGCTGGCCAACGGTTTGCGCCACGGCCTCAACGCGGCCGAAAGCGCATCGATGAGGCCCACCTGCTCGGCGTTGCGCACCAGGGTGATCGCACCGGCCTGCGAGACGATCCCGCGGCCGGTGGCGTCAACGGACAACGATGGGTACCAGGACGTAGACTTGCCCACCCGAAAGGTGCTCCTCGAACTTGCGATATTCGACCTTAGACAAGCCGAATTATCCCAGTTCAGAGCACCTTTCTTCATTCACGACACGGAACTCCTTGTCCGGGTGGGGTATTCGCTAAACTCTTGTCGTTGGCTGAGGTGCAAAAGTACCGGCGCAGCGAGGGTTTCGCCGAGTTCGAGGCGACGGTTGTGTGGTGATTGTGGCCATGCGTGCAAAGATTGCCACTATGTTGCCCCCGCATACCACCGCTTCGACGGGATGCCTCGTGGTGCGCGGCGTCGTGCACGATGACGTCGCAGTTGCCGCTGACTGTCCAGGCATGGTTTTCGAATTATCGACTACCGCGGTCGAGTTCGAACTTATGGGCGGGTGCGCGCCAGTGTGGGCGGCACGCCCAGACGCAGCACCGTGAGCGTCTCACCGAGACCCTCACGCAGCGATGCCGCGGCACCGGGGTGGGTGCGGTCGAGCTCCTTGGCCAGGGCCAGCAGTGCGGCCTCGGCTTCCAGCGCCGAGTCAGCGTGGTGGGCGGCAGTCATCTTCTTGCCGAAGGTGGACCTAAGTCGTTGCGGCAGAAGATCTGTGACATTCCTGACTTTGTGGATTTGGCAGCGTTGGATCACCGGACGCTCCAACACCTCGACCACCGCATTGCGCAGCACCTTGGACCCGTCGATACCCACCAGCATCGAGCGAGCCACATCCAGGCCGCGCTCCCGTAAGCCCACCAGCAGGTCGGTGACCAAGGTGGCGTTCTCGGCGGAGCCCTCCATCAGCGCCAGCGGATGCTTGTTGCCCCTCGATGTCGATCCCCAACGCGACCACGCAGCAGGACTAGGCGAAATGCACCCCGTCGATGAGCAGCGCCACCACGTCCAGCCCCGAGAGGTTCTTGGCCAGCAGCTCAGCCAGCGCGGTCTCGGTCATCGCCACGAACTTCCTTGACACCGCCGACTTACTTGTCACAGAGGCCGTTTCATCGACTTGCCGGCCGACTGGCTCCAATCCGACCCGGTAGCGGCGCGTCGAGAGCCCGGCCAGCATCTTCTCCATCGCCATGCGGCCCAAGATCTCCGTCGAGCCAAACAGCTCATAAGAGACCACCGGCAGCTCACCGGAGCCGTCGGCGGCACCCGAGCGGCGCTCATCGCGACGAAGCCGGGCAGAACGAGCGCGCTTACGGCTGGACGTGGATGCCGCACTCGGTCTTGGCGAACCCCGCCCAGCGTCCGCTGCGTTTGTCGGCGCCCGGGGCCGGTTTGGTGGTCATGGGGGCGCAGCCGATGGATGTGTAGCCCTCGTCCATCAAGGGATTGACCAATACGTTCTTTTCGGTGATGTAGTCGGCCAACTCTTGGTCTGACCATGCGGCGATCGGGTTGACCTTCACCAGCTTGAATTTTTCGTCGAAGCTGATCAGCGGCGTGTTGGCGCGGCTCGGCGAATCGGCACGGCGAAGCGCGGTTACCCACGCGGAAAAGTCGGGCAGCGTTCTAGACAGCGGCACCACTTTGCGTAGCCGGCAACATTCGTCCGGGTCGGTGTAGCACAGGCTGGTGCCCAACGACAGCACCGAGGGTTCCGGGTGCAAGGTCATCAACCGGATGTCGTAGCTGGCTTCGACCGCGTCACGCGTTCCGAGGGTTTCAGGGAACTCGTTGCCGGTGTCGACGTAAAGCACCTGCACGCCGGGGCGAACCTTTGCGGCCAGGTCCACCACCACCGCGTCTTGCATGCTGCAGGCCACCACGTAGTCGTCGGCACCGAAGGTTTCGTCGGTCCAGCGCAGCAGGTCGACGGCGCTGGCTCCGTCGAGGCTCGCCGCGCCGTCTGCGGCGAGCTTACGCAGCTCCGCCTCGGTAAAAGAACGAGCCATCGATATCTCCGATCGTTACGTTTGTTGTTTCCATGGTATCCGGTAGCCGCTGCATGATCTACGGCCGACGGACTTGATCGGGTGTCATGGGCCCGTGACGGCGAGGAGACGAGCGAGACCTCAGACTTCGTCGCGTGCTCGACCTATAACGACCGATACGTTTCGACGGAGAGCCCTTCGCAGGATATCTCGTTGGTTCATCGATCATGAGAGATCGCGCGCAACATCTGTTAGTAGATCTGTCGTTACGCAATACAACTCGCAACGGTCAGTTGTGAATTCTCGCTACGCCATCAACGCACTCGATCGGATGCTGACGCGCTGGAGCAACAATATGTAGTCAACGTAGCGGCAGATATGTATATTGGAGGTGTGAAGACGATCACGATCACGATCCCCGAAGAGCTCGACTTGCTGGCTGCCGCGGAAGCCCGGCGTCGCGGCATCTCCAAGTCCGAGTTGATCCGCGTGGGCCTCGGCACCGTCCTTTCGCCACCGCTCGGCGAGTCCGATGAAGGCCTGTGGCGCTCGCTCGCGGGGTTTGGGTCGGACCATGTTTCGGTGGAACCAGGCGAGGTCGACGGCGTTGTCTACGGCCAGTGAAGTTCGCCGACACGGGATGGTGGGTGGCGTGGGCGCTGCCCGGGGATACTCGGCACGATGACGCGCTGGACATGCTGGGCGCTCTTGGACGGTCCGAACAGATCCTGACGACGAACCTTGTTGCGGGCGAGACCTGGACGTTCCTGCGGCGCAAGGACAGCCACCGAACTGCGCTGGCCTTTCTCGATCGGCTCGACACTCTGCGGAATGCCGAGCGCCTCGTCGTGCACCGAGTTACAGAAGACCAGGAAGCTGCAGCGTGGGACTGGCTTCGCAAACACGACGAGCGGGCGTACTCGTACGTGGACGCAACGAGTTTTCGCGTCATGCGTGACCGGCGGCTGCGCGAAGCCCTAGCGTTCGACCAGGACTTCACGGCGGCCGGATTCGTAGAGGTCCGGGTCAACCCGTAGTGAACTCGACGCATATCGGATCTCGGCCAACCGGATGCGCAACGCGGATCAGATTTGGCAGCGAAATATATTGCAGCACAATTCACGTCGCATTGGCTGCTGGTAACGGTGCGTTTTGCGGAGGTGCGAGTAGCCAAGGGTACTCATGCGCAGTCGCATGAGCCTATGCGTATATGCATGATACGATGCTGCTATGCCTAAGACGATTCAAATTCGCGACATAGACGACGATATATATGCCGCGTTGGTCCGTCGTGCCGCGGAGGAGCGGATCACGGTGCCCGAGTTGCTGCGCCGTGAGGCGGCCCGGCTGGCGGCGCGCCCTTCGGTTGCGCAGTGGTTGACGCGGACCGGTCGTCGACCCTCGGAGGTTTCCACGACTGAGGTGCTGGAGAGTTTGGATGAGTGGCGCGGCGAGTGGCCCAATGCTGGTCGTTGACGCGTCGTGTTTATTCGAGGTTGTGGCTGACACACCCCGGGCGGGCGCGATCGGGGCGCGTCTGGCGGCGGACGTCGATCAGATGGCGCCGCACGTGATCGACGTTGAAGTGATGGGCGTCATCCGGGGCCAGTACTTGGGGGGGCGATTGGACGGCACGGCTGCGCAGCAGGCCGTCACTGACTTGCGCGATTGGCCGGGCGAGCGTGTCGGGCACCGGTGGCTGTTGGAGCGTGCGTGGCAGCTGCGGGATTCGGTGCGGGGATGGGACGCCTTGTACGTGGCACTCGCGGAGGCATTCGATGCGACTCTGGTGACGATGGATGAGCGGCTTGCGCGCGCGCATGGACCGATCTGCAGGATCGACGTCCTAAGAGCGGGGAACTAACTAGTTCCAAAGCGTTTGCGCGGCATCGTCATCCGGCTGAAACCGTCACTGTGACGTATGTGAGAAATCAGAAGGCCGCCGGCCCAGGGGAGCGTCGGGCGATGCGGCAGCTTTTGCATCCGATGAAACTGAAACGCTGAGCACGTGCAGATTATTTGCACAGACGCAAGTGGTCAAATACTTTGTGTCACACTGTAACTCATAGTAGAAATTAGCAATGGTGCGTGTTCGACAGGTACGAGTCGCTACCCGTGATGCAGGAAGTTGTCGAGCCAGCGCCAAATCTGACGCATAGATCCTGGTTCGACACCGTGGCGTATTTATAGGGTCGAACCCGGGCGGATCAATGCCTCGCGGCCATCCGACTCGGTCGACGCTTGGTCGATCCGGCGCTGTCAAGCTTTCCCGGATCAGCGCGACTGGCACTGTCAGGGCAGGCCCGCAAAGTACGGTACGACCGCCGAGTGTATAACCCGGTTATACCGGGTTATACTTTCTGTATGAAAACAGCTATCTCGCTTCCGGACGAGACGTTCGATCGCGTAGCACAGCGGGCGAGTGACCTCGGCGTGAGTCGATCCGAGTTCTTTGCCCGAGCTGCGCAGCGCTACCTGGACGAGTTGGATGCACAATCGCTGACTGGACAGATTGACAGTGCGCTAGAACGTGTCGATGGCGCCGACGAGGCGGAGGCCGCCGCCGTGGCTATCGGGCGTCGGGTGTTGGATGCCGTGGACGACGGGTGGTGATCAGCCGCGCTGACGTCTACTGGGTTGACCTCGGACCGCCGTCCGGAAGCCGCCCCGCGAAACGCCGACCGGTGCTCGTAGTCCAGTCTGACCCGTACAACGCTAGTCGCCTCGCCACCGTGCTCGCCGCGGTGATCACCTCCAACACGGCCTTGGCGACGATGCCTGGCAACGTATTCTTGCCCGCAACCGTCACAGGGCTCCCGCGTGATTCGGTTGTCAACGTCACGGCGCTTGTCACGCTGAACAAGACTGACCTCGCCGATCGAGTAGGAAATGTGCCGCCGAGCCTGATGCACGAGGTCGAGCGCGGGCTTCGTCGAGTGCTGGACCTCTAAGTGGTCTCGCCCGTAAGTTCGTCGGGGATTGTTACCAGACGCCGCGGGTGCCGAGTCTGCGCTGGCGGCGTCGAGACTGTGCTCAGCGCTACTTTTTTCGCCTTGGATTCAAGCGGTGGCTGCAACGAATGTGGACGGGTCTGAGAGTAGTCGGTCGAGTTCTTCGGCGGGGGTGCGCCAGCCGAATCGTTTGCGG
>NZ_JBMIOP010000190.1:0-31782 GCF_049197365.1 Mycobacterium sp. THU-M104 | reverse complement strand
TCGTCATCTCCGCCGAGGGAATCGTCGAATCGGTGAACCCGGCGGCGCTGCGCATCATGGGCATGCGGGAGACGGGTGTCGACGCCCTCGAGTTGGTGACGTCACACCCGATGCCGATCTACGACAGCGACGGCGGGTTGCTCATCGTCGATCGTCGTCAAGTGCTCGAAAACTTGAAAACCAGTCCGCAGCGGGGCCGGGTCTGTGGTGTGGACCGATTGGACGACGGACGGCGCGTCTGGGTCTCCGCAAACTGGTCGCTGCTCGATCCCGCGGATCCGACCGGGTCATCGGTGCTGGTGTCGTTCACCGACGTCACCCAGCAACACACCACCTACCGGCGACTCGCGTATCAGGCGACACATGATCACGTGACCGGGCTGCCCAACCGTGCCCACATTCTGGACCTGATCACCGACGCGCTGGAAGCCGGCGATCACCGGTTGGGCGCGGTGCTGTTCATCGACCTCGACAAATTCAAGCGGGTCAACGACGCGCTCGGGCATCACGCCGGCGACGCCGTGCTGCGAATCACCGCCGAGCGCCTCCGTGCGGCGTTGGGCCCCGACGATCTGGTCGGACGAGTCGGCGGCGACGAGTTCGTCGCGCTGCTGGCCGGTCCTGTCGAGCACACCGAGGCCGACCTCGTCGCCGGCCGGCTGCATCTCGCGCTGAGCGAACCGGTCGTCGCCGGGCGCGACGGCGACGGGATCCCAGATGTCAGCTGCATCAGCGCCAGCATCGGGGTTGTCGCGGTGCGGCCCGACGAGCAGCGTGACCCCGCCGAAATCCTGCACGAGGCAGATCTTGCGATGTATCAGGCGAAGGAGCGGGGGCGGGCGTCAAGCGACGGGACCGGGGTTCCCGACCGGCACGGCCCCGCCCGCAACCGTCGCGGGTAGCTCATCGCCCGGGCCGGGCCGGCGTCACAGCCAGCCGGTGCGGGCCGCGGCGACGGGTTCGGCGGGGGCCGGGGCCAGTTGTCCGTCCGCCACCTGCTCGAGCATCCGCTTCACCGTGGCGAGGATCTCCGGGGCCGACGCGGCCAGCGCGGTCTTGTCAGCCTCGGTGACCTCGTCGGCGTCGACGCCGGCCCGTGCCAGCACGGCCGCCGGGTCGGCCAGCTGACCGGCCAGCCAGGAGACCGGGTCGGCCGACAGTTCGGGGACGAAGTTCCGCCGCCCGGGTTCCCACCCGTTGAAGCGGGGGTGGTGGTGAGCCCGGTCCAGCGTCCCCGGCGGGCTCTCGGTGGACCCGAACAGGTCCACCCGCCACACCGGCCGATCGAAGGAGATCGGGACGCCGGCGTAGATGGACCCCTGCGGCGCGCCGCGGTCGACGAGGCGCAGTTCCAGCCTGACTCCCCGTTCCGGGGTTTCCTGGCCCTCGAGCGGCGACGGGTCGACGAAGAACATGTCCCCGACGACCACGCCCAGGGTGTCGAATCCGAATGCTGCGAGCATTGCGCGCCTTCCCAGTCACTCTCGGGTCGCTTGTCGTCCGTCTTCGAGGGTAGACCGGGCGAGGGTAGACCGGGCGAGGGTAGACCGGGGTGGTGGCGCAGCTCAGCCGTGGAGCCGATGACATCGGGAGGATGCACGGCGATTTCGCCATGATCGGGCGGCCCCGAGACGACTGGGGTGAGCCAGAATCCTTGTGCGTTATGCAAATCACACCACGTGCGTTAAGCTCGGCCGGTGGCGCAACTGACATTCCAGCGCGCTCGCACCGAGGAAGAGAAGCGCCAACGTGCGGAGGCCCTCGTGGAAGCCGCACGCTCGCTGGCAATGGAAACGGGCGTCGCGTCGGTCACCCTGACCGCGGTCGCCAGCCGCGCCGGAATTCACTATTCGGCGGTACGCCGCTACTTCACCTCCTACAAGGAAGTCCTGCTGCGTCTGTCCGCCGAGGGCTGGGTGCGATGGTCCAATACCGTGTCGGAGAAGCTGGCCGAGCCCGGCGCGAAGTCGCCCTCGCGCATCGCCGAGACATTGGCCGAAGCCCTGGCCGAGGACCCGTTGTTCTGCGACCTGCTTGCCAACCTGCACCTGCACCTGGAACACGAGGTGGATGCTGAGCGGGTCGTCGAGGTCAGGCGGATCAGTACCGCGGCCACACTCTCGCTGGCCGATTCGATCGGATGCGCGCTGCCCGAACTCGGACGATCGGGCTCGCTGGACATCCTGTTGGCCGCCTACTCGCTGGCGGCGACGCTGTGGCAAGTCGCGAACTCGCCGAAGCACCTGACCGACATCTACGCCGAGGAGCCCGAAGTGGTTCCGCCCGAGTGGAATCTGGACTTCGCAACCGCTCTCACCCGCCTGCTGACGGCCACCTGCATCGGCCTCGTCCCGGGATCCTCATGAACTCAGGAAGGAGGCCGGAGCGCTGTGGTTTGGCGAACTGCAACCGGTGAAGACGGTCCCGAACTCTTCGAGCACTCGGGGCCGCAGCCGACCGCGCAACCCTCCGCCGCAACCGGTAGGGGGCCGGGGTCACGCCGCGGGCGTCGGAAACCAGCCGCCGCAGCGACGCCCGGATGAAGGAAGGCCGTCGAAGGGGGACTGCTATGGCCAACCCGATCAAGGACCCGTGGGTCATCTCCAAGGTTGCACACGGGCTAACTAGTGTTGCGCCCGTGACGAAGGACTTGAAGCGCCCATGACGATGACTGAGCCAAGGACCGAACCGCTGAAGAAGCAGGGCTCGGCCGGCAGGGAGGGCAACGAGGTCGGTCCGCAGCGCGCCAAGAAACAGGGCATTTTGGGGCGTTTCTGGTTGGTGCTCACGATCGCGGCCGTCGTTGGTGTGTCGGGATTCGTCGTATACCGATTGCACGGTATCTTCGGCGTTCACAGCGGTTCGTTCGGTGGCGGCACCTCGGGTGAGGTCCTCGACCAGTTCAACGCCAAGACGATCACGCTCGAGGTCTGGGGCTCACCGGGTAGCACGGCGACCATCAACTATCTCGACGAAAACACCCATCCGCAGCAGGCACTGAACGTGCCCTTGCCCTGGAGCAAAGTATTGAGTTCAACGCAGCCCGGCATCCCGGCAAACCTGATCGCGCAAGGAGACGGCAGCTGGATCGCGTGCCGATTCGTCGTGAACAACCACGACGGTCGCGGTGACGTCATCAAGGCCCCGAATCGCTCGGATTCCGACGAAACAGTGAACCCCTTCGTCTACTGCCTGGACAAGTCCGCATGAGCGAGCCGAGCGAGGCTCCGCCGCGCGTCGATCAGCCGCTGATCCCGCCGTTCCTACCGCGAATGATCCATCGGATGGCGCTGCCGATCGTCCTGGTGTGGTTGGGCATCGTCGTTGTCACCAACACCGTGGCCCCGCAACTCGAGGCCGTCGCCAAAAACCACTCGGTGTCGATGAGTCCGACGGACGCAGTGTCCTTCCAGTCGACGATGCGCGTCGGATCGACGTTCAAGGAGTTCAACTCCGACAGCTCGGCGATGGTCCTGCTGGAGGGTGACAAGCCGCTCGGAGCGGCAGCGCATCGCTATTACGACGAGATCGTCAGGCGCCTCGAGCAGGACAAGAAGCACGTTGAGCACGTGCAGGATTTCTGGAGCGATCCGCTGACCGCCGCCGGTTCCCAGAGCCACGACCAGAAAGCCGCCTACGTCCAAGTCTACCTCGCCGGCAACATGGGCGGTGGCCTGTCCGCCGAATCCTCCGACGCCGTCCGCAAGATCGTCAACTCGGTGCCCGCCCCGCCGGGGATCAAGGCGTACGTCACCGGCGCGGCTCCGTTGTTTGCCGACCAGTCCCACGCAGGCGAGAAAGGCGTCGCAATAGTCACCATGATCACGATCCTGGTGATTTTTGTCATGCTGCTCTTCGTCTATCGCTCGCTCGTCACCGTCCTGGCCGTGTTGTTCATGGTCTTCGTCGAATTGTTGGCGGCCCGGGGCGTCGTGGCCTTGCTGGCCAACTACGAGATCATCGGACTCTCCACGTTCGCCAACAACCTGTTGGTGTTGATGGCGATCGCCGCCGGAACGGACTACGCGATTTTCGTGGTCGGCCGCTACCACGAGGCCCGCGGTCTGGGGGAGACTCGCGAAGAAGCCTTCTACACCATGTTCCACAGCACCGCGCATGTCGTCCTCGGGTCGGGCCTGACCATCGCCGGGGCGATGTACTGCCTGAGCTTCTGCCGATTGCCGTATTTCCAGTCCTTGGGCGCCCCGTGCGCCGTCGGCCTGTTGGTAGCGGTGCTCGCGGCGTTGACCCTGGGCCCCGCGGTGCTGACCGTGGCGTCGTTCTTCAAGCTCCTGGATCCGAAGCGCAAGCTGCAGACCCGGGGCTGGCGCCGGATCGGCACGGCGGTCGTCCGCTGGCCCGCACCGGTTTTCGCGGTGACCATCGGTGTCGCCTTGGTTGGTCTGCTCGCCCTGCCCGGTTACAAGACGGACTACGACACCCGCCACTTCCTTCCGGCGGACACCCCGGCCAATGTCGGATATGCCGCCGCGGACCGGCACTTCGACCAGGCTCGGCTCAATCCTGAGCTGTTGATGATCGAGACCGATCACGACCTGCGCAACCCGGCCGACTTCCTGGTCCTGGACAAGGTCGCCAAGGCGGTCTTCCACATCCCCGGCATCGGCCGCGTGCAGACCATCACCCGGCCGTTGGGCACGCCGCTCGACCACAGCACGCTGGGTTTCCAGATGAGCGCACAGGCTGCAGCGCGGATCCAGACCCAGCACTATCAGGACGAGCAGGCGAACAACTTGCTCAAGCAGGCGGACGAGCTGCACAAGACGATGGCGACCCTGCATGAGCAGATGCGGGTCACCCAGGACCTCAGCAACACGACGCACGAAACAGCCAGGCTGACCAGGGAAACCGTGCAGATCACCGAGGCGTTGCGCGACGACATCGCCAACTTCGACGACTTCTTCCGGCCGATCCGCAGTTACTTCTACTGGGAGAGACACTGCTACGACGTTCCGGCATGCTGGGCGATCCGATCGATCTTCAACGCGCTGGACGGCATCGACCAGGTGGCGCAGAACATCGTGAACCTCAGCGCGAACCTGGACAAGCTGGACCGGATTCAGCCGCAGCTGGTGGCGCTGATCCCGCCGCAGATCGAGAGCCAGCAGCGCAACCTGGACACCATCATGTCGAATTACGCGACCACGATGGGTCTCAACGAACAAGCCAGAGCGCAGTCCGACAACGCCACCGCCGAAGGCGATGCCTTCGACAAGGCCAAGAACGACGACACCTTCTACCTGCCCCCGGAGGCGTTCAAGAGCCCGGATTTCGCGCGGGGTCTCAAGCAGTTCATCTCCCCGGACGGGCACGCCGTCCGGTTGATCATCTCCCATGAAGGCGACCCGGCGACTCCTGAAGGCATCAGCCACATCGAACCGATCAAGCAGGCCGTGCACGAGGCGATCAAGGGCACGCCCTGGGAGGGCGCCAAGGTCTACCTCGGCGGTACCGCCGCGACGTACAAGGACATGCACGACGGCTCCAACATCGACCTGATGATCGCCGGAGTTGCCGCAGCCACACTGATTTTCATCATCATGCTGGTGATCACCCGAAGCGTCGTGGCAGCCTTTGTGATCGTCGGTACGGTGTTGCTGTCACTGGGCGCCTCATTCGGACTCTCTGTGCTCCTCTGGCAGTACATCTTGGGCATGAAGCTGCACTGGATGGTGCTGGCGATGGCGATCATCCTGCTGCTGGCGGTCGGCTCGGACTACAACCTGCTGCTGATATCGCGGTTCAAGGAGGAAATCCACGCCGGACTCAAAACGGGGACGATCCGCGCGATGGCCGGTTCGGGCTCGGTGGTGACCTCCGCCGGTCTGGTGTTCGCCGCGACCATGGCCACGTTCATGTTCAGCCCGCTGCTGGTGATGGCCCAGGTGGGCACGACGATCGCGATGGGGCTGTTGTTCGACACCTTGATCGTGCGGTCGTTCATGACGCCGTCGCTGGCCACTCTGCTCGGGCGCTGGTTTTGGTGGCCGCAGCACGTGCGTCCGCGGCCGGCCAGCACCATGCTGCGGCCGTACGGTCCGCGTCCCGCCGTGCGCGACTTGATCCTCAAGAACGTCGAGGAGCGCCCGGCGGGCGGATTGGTACAGTCGCGCTGATCGCACGAGGCGCGTGAGTGTCGCGATTCGCGCCGGCGTGGTCGAATTGCGACTCGGCTTTGATGGAGGCGCGACGCCGGTTCTGTGCTCAGCGGTGAACGACCGGCCGCTGTCTGCAGTTTCGTGGAGCCGATGACGGGAATCGAACCCGCGTATTCAGCTTGGGAAGCTGATGTTCTGCCATTGAACTACATCGGCGGTGTCGCTCCGAAAGGCTAGCATCCGTTGCCGCGCGAAGGACCGCTCGTGCGTTGTCGCGGCGGGCCGAGTAGCTGTTGGGGACGCACCGGCTCGGCGACCCCCGATGGCGATGGCCCGATGTTCACCCTTTCGTGATAATTCGTTATCTCGTAGGGTGCCTCCTGTGGGCAGGCACGAGTTACCCAAGACGCGCCGCAGGTCGGCAATGCTCCTGGCAGCGGTAGCCGCCCCCGCCGTCGTCTTCGTGGCGGCGAGCGCCGATGCGTACCCGGGCGCCGCGCGTGAGGTCCGCGAGGTCGTCGCCGAGCCGGTCGTGGCCGACGCCGAACCGTGTTGTTTCGAGGTGGTGGCGGCGATGCCGGCTCAGGGTACAGCGGGGACGCCCGGTGACGGCGCGGTCCGCAGCGCCGAGTTCGTCGCCGCATCCCGCTACCATCGGCAACCCCGGTTCTTGCCGGTCGGTGTCGCATCAGAGCGGGGTATGCAGGTCAGGACCATTTTGGCGGCCCGCGCCATCAGCGCAGAGTTTCCCGAGATCCACGAGATCGGCGGGGTGCGGCCGGATCCGCTGCCGTGGCATCCCAGGGGCCTGGCGATCGACGTGATGATTCCCAACCCCGGCACCGCCCAGGGCATCGCGCTCGGCAACCGGATCGTGGCGTTCGTACGCCGCAACGCCCGTCGGTTCGGCATGCAGGACGCGATCTGGCGCGGCGTCTACTACACGCCCACAGGTGCACAATCGAGCAGGCTGGGGCACTACGACCACGTCCACGTCACCACCACCGGCGGCGGATATCCCACCGGTCGGGAGATGTATCTGCGTTGAGCCGGGCTGTCTCCGTGGGCGGATAGGCTCGGCGGATGCTGCTCTCCGATCATGACCTCAGGGCCGAAGTCGCCGCCGGCCGGCTGGGCGTCGACCCCTTCGACGACACCCTGGTTCAGCCCTCCAGCATCGACGTCCGCCTCGACCGGCTGTTCCGGGTGTTCAACAACACCCGCTACACCCACATCGATCCCGCCGAGCAGCAGGACGAGCTGACCAGTCTGGTCGAACCCGATCCCGGCGAACCCTTCGTGCTGCACCCGGGTGAGTTCGTGCTCGGTTCGACGCTGGAACTGTTCGCGCTCCCCGACAACCTCGCGGGACGCTTGGAGGGCAAGTCGTCGCTGGGCCGCCTCGGTCTGCTGACGCACTCGACGGCCGGGTTCATCGACCCGGGCTTCAGCGGCCATATCACGCTGGAGCTCTCCAACGTCGCCAACCTGCCGATCACCCTGTGGCCGGGCATGAAGATCGGCCAGCTGTGCATCCTGCGGCTGACCAGCCCGGCAGAACATCCGTACGGCAGCTCGAGCGTGGGCTCCAAGTACCAGGGCCAGCGGGGACCCACGCCGTCACGCTCCTACCAGAATTTCATACGAAGTACCTAGCTTCGGCAGGACCGCAGCACAGCTTCGCCGCCCAGTATGAGGGCAGCGGTCCGCGTGGTTTCTCCTCCGTTCCGACCATCGCCGGCTGCGGAGTTGTGGAGGATGGGTTGTGGACACTGTGCTCGGGGTGTCGATGGCACCGGCATCGATCCAGATGGTCCTGCTCGAGGGCGAGAACGCCGACGGTCCCACGATCGATGAGGACGAGTTCGACGCCGCCGCCGATACTGCCGGCGCGAACCCTCCCGAGCGAGTGATTGCCGCCATCCTGGGCACTCGCGAGGGCGCGGCCGACGCGGGCCTGGGGCTGTCGTCGATCGGGGTGAGCTGGACCAGCCAGCACGAGGCGGCGGCGCTGCGCGGCGCGCTGGCCGCCCATCGGATCGACAACGTCATGCTCGTGTCGGCGTTCCTGGCCGCCGCCGCGCTCGCGCAATCCGTCGGGGGCGCATTGGGTTACGAGCGCACCGCGGTGCTGTTCGTGGAGCCCGGCACCGCGACGACGGCACTCGTGGAAACCTCCGACGGCTCCGTCGCCGACGTCCGTACGGCGTGCATCCATGCCGAGTCCTACGACGAGGCCGCCGCGCAGCTCGGCGAGATGGTGGCCGGGCTCGACGAATCCGAACCGGCCGCGGGTGGCCTGTTCGTGGTGGGATCGGGTGTCGACATCGCCGCGCTGCGGCCGACGCTGGAGGCGGCGACGTCGCTGGATGTGAGTGTGCCCGGGGAGCCTCGGACGGCGCTGGCCCGCGGCGCGGCGCTGGCGTCGGCGAACTCGCCCTTGTTCGCTTCTTCGACCACTGCGCTGGCCTACGCCCAGGACGCCGGTACCGGTGCGGTCGACGTATCCGATCTGCCGGACCGCCTCAGCCTCTCTGGTGTTCCCGGCGCGGACGACCTGGCCTACAGCGCGGTGACGGACGAAGACGCCGAAGCCCCGACCTCCTGCGGCGAGGGCCGTTCCGCCTCCGATGCGGCCCAACCCCGCCGCCGGCCCGCCCTGCTGATCGGCAGCTGGCTGGCGGTGGCCGGCATCGGTGCGGTGCTGGCGCTGGAGATCGCGATGGCGATCGGCATCCGCACCACGGTTGCCCTGCAACCCACTCCCGGCCAACACCTCATCATCATCATCCCGACCCGGCAGGCGCCCGCGCCGGTCCGGGCCGCGGCGCCGCCCCCGCACCTCAGCGTGCCGATACCGGTGGCGGCGCCCAAACCCCTGAATCCGCCGGTGGCTCCCCCGGTGCGCGCGGCTCCTCCGGTCCCGGCGGCCCCGGTCGTGGCGATGCCGGTGGTGGTTCCGCCGTTGGCGCCCGCCCGGGTGCCAACGATCCACGTGCCCGCACCCGTGGTCGACGTGCCCCGTCTCGACCGCGTCCTGAGCCCCCCGTTGGCCGCGGTGCCGCACCCGCAGTCACCGCCGATCAGCGGTGACACGGGTCCGCTGTCCCCGCCGCACCCTGTTCCTGGCGAGCAGACCATGCCGCCCGCGCCGCGGGGTCCGGACGCTGCGGGCGGTCCCGGGTTTGGCCATGAACCGGCGCCCCGTGCGGGTCCCGGTGACCCTGGGCGGTTCGGTGGCGGTGGAACGCTCGGTGGTGGTCACGGTGGTGGACCGTTCGGCGCCAAGCCCTTCGGCGGTCATGGGCTCTTCGGCGCCAAGCCCTTCGGCGCCAAGCCCTTCGGCGGTCATGGGCTCTTCGGCGGCGGTGGTCATGGCGGGTTTGGCGGCTTCCGGGGTTTCGGCGGATTCGGCGGGCGACTCTGACCGTAGGGCGCAGAGCCGCGCAGGTTAACTCGCGGCGAATGCGGACCGACCGCAGCCTGCTCGCCGCGCGGGTATTCTCGAACTGCTGCGGTCGGTCCAGAACTGCCCTGTCGCTCCCATGAACCAGAACACCACGAACCCCTTGGTTCCGCCGGCCAGTAGTCAGGAAGGTCCGGTGCGCGGGCAAGTCGCGGCGAATTACCCGAGGGGGTGGAAGCAGTGGTGGGCATCGTCCTGGGCGTCGCGATGACGCCGACGAAGGTCCACTTGGTGCTTGTCGAGGGGGAGAACGCCGACGGGGTGATCGTCGACGAGGACGACTTCGACGTCATCGGGCAGTCGTCGCCCGCCGACGCGCCGACCCAGGTGCTCGCGGCGATACTGGGCACCCGGCAAGGCGCTGAAGAGGGCGGCTACCAGCTGCTGTCGACGGGGGTGACCTGGACCGATCATGTCGAGGCCGCGATACTCCGCGACGCGCTGATCGACCACAAACTCGAGAACGTGATGCTGGTCTCGGCGTTCATGGCCGCGGCCGCGCTGGCTCAGTCCGTCGGCGACGCCACCGACTGCACGCACACCGCGCTGCTCTTCGTGGAGCCGTACACGGCGACCCTGGCCGTGATCGACACCGCGGACGGAGCGGTCTCCGACGTGCTCCACAGGGTTCTTGCCGACGACGACCAGGAAGCGGTTGCCGAACTCGCCGAGATGGTTTCCGGTGTCGACGCGCTGGCTGCGCGCCCCGAGGGCGTCGTCGTCGTCGGATCCGGCGTCGATGTCCTGCTGATCACGCCGACGTTGGACGCCGCGACGTCGCTCAGCGTGGTCGTACCCGACGAACCGGAGACGGCCCTGGCGCGGGGTGCGGCGCTGGCAGCGGCCAATGCGCCGTTGTTCGCGTCGTCCACGGCCGCGCTGGCGTACGCGCTGGACCCCGGGGCCGGCGAGGTCGACCCCACGGCTCTCGCCGAGCAGTCGCCCGGTCTGTTGCCCGCCTATCAGGGCGTTCCGGACGCGTCCCGCGATCCTGGGGAAGGCGAGAACAACGTCGCCTACAGTGCTGTGCCGGACGAGGATGCCGACGCGCAGACCGCGTTCTTCGATCCGCGGCCAAAGGCGCTTCGGCGCAAACCCCTGGTACTGGTGGGCAGCATGTTGACGGTGGTCGTCGTCGCGGCGGTCGTGGCCCTGGAGATCGCCCTGGCCATCAACATTCGCCCCACGGTGGCCCTGCGGCCCAGTCCCAACGAAAACATCATCGTCCCAACACATTCCGCACCCGTGCCCCAGGTTCAGGCAAAGCCGCCCAGGCCCGTGGTGGTGCCCCGTGCCGCGCCCCCGGCGGCGGTGGCTCCGGTTCCCGCGGCCCCGCCCGCGCCCGCCCGGGTCCCGGTGGTTCCGCCGGTCGTTCCCGTGCCCCGGGTGCCGATCATCCGTCCGCTCGTGCCCCGGGCGGGAGGTCACGGTCCTCTCAACGTCGGCCCCTTCGGCGGACACGGCCCGTTCGGTGGTCATCGCCCCTTCGGCGGGCTGGGCCCGCGGGCTCCCTTCGGCGGTGGTCTTTTCCGGGGCGGCCGTGGTCCGCTGGGTGGGATCTTCGGCGGCGGTCATGGCGGCTTCGGTGGGGGCCACGGTTTCGGCGGTCATGGTTTCGGTGGTTTCGGCGGCGGTCATGGTTTCGGCGGATTCGGTGGTTTCGGGCTCAGGTAGCCCTCGCGTGGCGGCGCGGCAAACCGCGAGGCGAAGGTGGAGCAACGGCCGCCCCACGCCGGGAACTGGAAAAAGCTCACCCGGACCGATACCCCAGCGCGGTGTCCTCTGACCGTGAACAGCACCCGTCCCGCCCGTCGGGGAGCGCGTAAAGTTGTGTGCCAAGCGTGACATTGATGAGGGCGGCCGGCGCGTCATCGCCGGCGGGGGTTGTGGGGACGACGGCTCGATGCCACCGGCTGACACAGACGATGGAGCAGCTTTGGACACGGTACTCGGCGTCTCGATGGCGCCGACGGCAGTCCAGATGGTGCTCGTCGAGGGGCAGGGCGGTGACGGTGCCATCGTCGACGAGGACAACTTCCAGATAGGCTCGGACGCCGGGACGGCGATGATCAGTGCGGCCGACCAGGTGGTGTCGGCCATCCTCGGCACCAAGGAAGGCGCCGCCGAGGGCGGCTATCAGTTGGCCTCCACCGGGGTCACCTTCTCCGATCCCGCTGAGGCCGCCGCGCTGCGCGACGCGCTGGCCGCTCACAAGATCGAGAATGTGATGCTGGTCTCCGCCTTCCTGGCTGCGGCCGCGTTGGCCCAAGCTGTCGGCAACGACACCAACTACGCGCAGACCGCTCTGCTTTACATCGAGCCCGACACCGCCACCCTGGCGGTTGTCGACAGTGCCGATGGGTCGATCACCGACGTTCACCGGCAGGTGTTGCCCGACGACGACGAGACGGCGGTCGCCCAATTGGCCGCACTGGTCACCAAGGCCGAGGGCCTGGCCCCGCACCCGGACGCGGTGTTCGTCGTCGGGGCCGGCATCGACATCCCGATGATCAAGCCGGCGCTGGAGAAGGCGACCGCGCTGCCGCTGACCACGCCGGAGGAGCCGGCCACGGCACTGGCCCGCGGGGCCGCGCTGGCGTCGGCGAGCGCCCCACTGTTCGCGTCGTCGACCGCGGCGCTGGCCTACGCCCAGGACCCCGGCACCGGCGTCATCGATCCGCTGGCCGGCGCTCCCGGCTATGTCCAGGCCGGCGATGACGCCGGCCTGGACAACCTCGCCTACAGTGCCGTCGCAGACGACGACGCCTATACCGGTGCCTACCCGGGCGCCCAGACCGGCGCGACCGACCTCCTCGACGGCGGCTACCGCGATCGCAGGTTCACGGTGCTCGGAATCGCGCTGGCGGGGATTTTCGTCGTCGGTGCGGCGGCACTGGTCGTGGCCCTGGCGGTCACCATCCGGCCGCACGCCGGCGTGAAACCCAACCCCGGCCACAAACTCGTCGCTCCCACCCATCGGGTGCCGGCGCCGGCCGCGCCCGCGCCGGCACCGAAGGCGCCCGCTCCCGAGCCGGCGGCACCCGCCCCGGCTCCGGCTCCTCAGGCCCCGGCTCCTCAGGCCCCGGTTCCTCAGGCTCCGGCTCCGGCGGCACCCGCTCCGGAGCAGGCTCCTCTTCCGGCCGCTGCGCCCCCGCTTCCGCCACCGCCGCCGGTAGCGCCCATGCCCATCCCGATACCGATACCCGGTATCGGGGGCGGTCCGTTCCGCGGCGGTTTCGGCGGACCGCTGCACGGCGGATTCCGCGGCGGTCCCGGATTCGGTGGGGGCCACGGCCACGGCGGGTTCGGGATCCCGGGCATCGGCATTCCGGGGCTGTAGCGCGCCTGGCCGGCCGAGGTCAGGTGTCATCTGCCGTTTAACTAACGCTCAGCGAGTCGACGCGGTCAGCTCATCGGGGCCGCATACACCGGTGGTATGCGATGCACTGTGTTCGGCACCGGGTATCTGGGAGCCACCCATGCGGTCGGGATGGCGCAACTGGGCCACGACGTCGTGGGGGTCGACATCGATCCGGGTAAGGTCGCCAAGCTCGCCGGCGGCGACATCCCCTTCTACGAGCCCGGCTTGCGCAAGCTGCTGACCGAGAACCTCGCCGCGGGGCGGCTGCGGTTCACCACCGACTACGACCTGGCCGCCGACTTCGCCGACGTGCATTTCCTGGGCGTGGGTACGCCGCAGAAGAAAGGCGAGTACGGCGCCGACCTGTGTCACGTCCACGCCGTCATCGACGAACTGGTGCCGCGGCTGACCAGGCCGTCGGTGCTCATCGGTAAATCGACGGTACCGGTGGGCACCGCGGCCGAGCTGAGCCGACGAGCCGCGGCGCTTGCGCCCAGCGGGGTGGACGTGGAGATCGCATGGAACCCGGAGTTCCTGCGCGAGGGCTATGCCGTGCACGATACCTTGCACCCGGACCGGATCGTGCTTGGCGTGCAAGATGATTCGACCCGTGCCGAACCTGCTGTCCACGAAATGTACGCCCCGCTGCTCGCCGCCGGGATCCCGTTCCTGGTGACCGATTTGCAGACCGCGGAGCTGGTCAAGGTGTCGGCCAATGCCTTTCTGGCGACCAAGATCTCGTTCATC
The DNA here is from genome assembly GCF_049197365.1 of Mycobacterium sp. THU-M104. Lineage (NCBI taxonomy): Bacteria > Bacillati > Actinomycetota > Actinomycetes > Mycobacteriales > Mycobacteriaceae > Mycobacterium > Mycobacterium sp. THU-M104. The sequence continues at coordinate 18,089 of NZ_JBMIOP010000190.1, read as the reverse complement.
AACGCCATCTCCGAGGTCTGCGAGGCTGCGGGCGCCGACGTCAGTCTGCTGTCCGACGCGTTGGGCTACGACCCGCGGATCGGGCGCCAGTTCCTCAACGCCGGACTGGGTTTCGGCGGCGGCTGCCTGCCCAAGGACATCCGCGCGTTCATGGCACGCGCCGGAGAGTTGGGCGCCGACCAGGCTTTGACGTTCCTGCGCGAGGTGGACAGCATCAACATGCGGCGCCGCACCCGCATGGTGGAACTGGCCAGCACCGCCTGCGGCGGCTCGTTGCTGGGCGCCAACATCGCCGTCCTCGGGGCGGCGTTCAAACCCGAATCCGACGACGTGCGCGATTCGCCCGCGCTCAACGTCGCCGGCCAGCTGCAGCTCAACGGGGCCGCGGTCAACGTCTACGACCCCAAGGCGCTGGACAATGCGCAGCGGTTGTTCCCGACGCTCAATTACGCGGTGTCGGTCGAAGAGGCCTGTGAGCGTGCCGACGCCGTGCTGGTGCTGACCGAGTGGCGCCAATTCATCGACCTGGACCCCGACGACCTGGCCGACCGGGTGCGCGCGCGGGTCGTCGTCGACGGCCGTAGCTGCCTGGACGTCGCCCGCTGGGAGCGGGCGGGGTGGCGGGTCTTCCGGCTGGGGGCGCGGCGGCCTTAGCTGCCGCGCGTGCCGGCCGCGGCGGCGGCCAGCAGCTCGGTGAGTTCGTCGGCGTAGGCGAGGTGACGCCGCAGTCGCGCGGCGCTGTCGCGGGTCTGCTCCTCACACCGCGTGAGGACGGCGCGAGAACGCTCGCGTTGGGCGCCGGTGGCACCGGCGGAATCGGGGCCAGCGCGGAGCGCGTCCAGCGCGTCGAGCAGCCGTTTCATCTCCGCCAGGGAGAACCCGAGCGGCTTCATCCGGCGGATCACCAACAGCCGCTGCACGTCGGCTTCGGTGTAGAGCCGAAATCCGCCCACCGACCGCGCCGACGGCTCGACCAGCCCGACGTCGTGGTAATGGCGCACGGTGCGCACCGACAGCTCGGTGCGCACCGCCACCTCGCCGATCTGCATCATGTCAGTCCGCGGCCGCGATCAGCGGCTCCAGCACCAGGTCTGGGTTGTTGCGCAGGAGGGTCTCCATCCACCATTTGTCCGAGAACAGCGCCAGCAGCGCGCCGTCGGTGCGGGTCAGCACCTCGACGCCGCGTTGGGCCTGCAGGAACTGGGCGTCCTCCGGGCGGGTGCGGCGCGCGACGGTGTAGTTCAGGTGCTCGAGCTGGATCGGCGCGCTCAGCTCGCCTCCCATGCGGTGGCTGGCCACCTCGAACTGCATGGGGCCGACGGCGGCCAGCACCGGTGCCTGGTCACCGCGCAGATCCGAGCGCAGCACCTGGACCACGCCCTCCTGCTCGAGCTGGGCGATCCCGCGCCGAAACTGCTTGTGCTTGCTGGTGTCGGAGCCCCGGGCTACGGCGAAGTGTTCGGGGGAGAAGCTCGGGATCGCCGGATACTCCACCGGCTCGTCGACGTAGAGCGTGTCACCGGGCCGCAGAGCGGTCGCGTTGACCAGGCCGATCACGTCGCCGGGATAGGCGGTGTCGAGGCTGGTGCGCTGTTGCCCGAACACCGACTGCGCGTACTTGGTGGTGAACGGCCGCCCGCTGGCGGCATGGGTGATGACGTCACCTCGGCGGAAGGCACCCGAGCACACCCGGGCGAAGGCGACCCGGTCGCGGTGGGCCGAGTCCATGCCCGCCTGCACCTTGAACACGAGGGCGCTGAACGGCGCGTCGACGGCGCGCTGACGCCCGGTGACGTCGACCGGGGCCTGCGGGGCGGGGGCGTGCTCGATGAGGCCGTCCAGCAGCTGGCTCACCCCGAAGTTGAGGATCGCCGAGGTGAACAGCACCGGCGTGGTCCGTCCCGCCAGAAAGGTCTCCCGGTCGAAGTCGGCGCCGTCGGCCGACAGCAGTGCGCATTCCTCCTGCGCGGTGTCGAAGTCGGCCCCGGTCAGCTCACGCGCACGGTGGGCGCCCATCCGTTCCTCCGGCGCGAGTGTCGCCCCGCCGGCGGTGCGGGTGAACCGCACGAATTCACCGGTGGCGCGGTCGATGACGCCGTGGAAGTTCCCCGCGATCCCGACCGGCCAGGTCAGCGGTGTCGGACGCAGACCGATCCGGCGCTCGATCTCGTCGAGCAACTCCAGGGCGTCCCGGCCGGGGCGGTCCCACTTGTTGATCACCGTGATGATCGGGATGCCCCGGTGGCGGCACACCTGGAACAGTTTCAGAGTCTGCGGTTCCAGGCCCTTGGCCGCGTCGATCAGCATCACCGCGCAGTCCACGGCCGACAGCACGCGGTAGGTGTCCTCGGAGAAGTCGGCGTGCCCGGGGGTGTCGACCAGGTTGACCACACAGTCGGCGCCGCCGCGGTGGTGGTAGGCGAACTGCAGCGCGGTCGACGAGATGGAGATGCCGCGCGCCTTCTCCATGTCCATCCAGTCCGACACGGTCGATTTGCGTCCCGCCTTGCCGTGGACGGCGCCGGCTTCGGAGATCACCCGCGCGTGCAGCATCACCGCCTCGGTGAGCGTGGACTTGCCGGCGTCGGGGTGGCTGATGACCGCGAACGTGCGTCGTCGAAGCGCCTCTCCAGCGATCTCCGAGGCGCTCGGCGACGCCGAGTCGGGGGCGGCCATCGGCACTCCTTGATCGTGTGGCGCCTGCGCGGCACCGCTGCCGGGCCACCTTACATGACTCTTACCTCAAGGTAGAGTTGCGTGGGTCGCGAGACGCGGGACCGCACCCGGGGATGCGCCACTGTCTTCTCGGCGAGGGGGAGTTCGTGCATCCCCGGCAGGGTAGCCTGGCCGGCGTGGACTACGCCGCCGCATTCCTCGACGAAAACCGCGTCTTCGCCGAGCTGTTCGGTGGCGGCCGGGATGCCGACGACGTGACGCCGGTGCCGACCTGCCCAGGTTGGACGCTCAAGCAGCTTTTTCGCCATGTCGGGCGGGGTCAGCTCTGGGCGGCCCACATCGTCCGGGACAAGCTCGACCATGCTCTCGACTTCCGCGATGTCGAGGGCGGCAAGCCGCCGCCGGATTCCGCCGACGCGATCTCGTGGCTGCAGGACGGTGCCCGGCGCCTGATCGACGCGGTGGAGCGGACCGGTGCGGACACACCGGTGTGGACATTCCTCGGGCCGCGCCCGGCGAATTGGTGGGTCCGGCGCTGGCTGCACGAGATCGCCGTGCATCGGGCCGACGCGGCCATCGCCGTCGACAGTGAGTTCACGCTGGCGCCGGAGATCGCGGCCGACGGCATCACCGAATACCTGGAGCGCGTGGTGGTCAGAGCCGGCGGGGACGGCGCGCAGCTGCCGCTCGCGGACGGCCAGACCCTGCACCTGCACGCCACCGACGCCGGCCTGGGCGAGGCCGGCGAGTGGACCATCGCCGTCGAGGACGGCCGGATCGGCTGGTGCCACGAGCACGGCAAGGGCACCGCGGCCCTGCGGGGCGGCGCCACCGAGCTGTTGCTGGCGTTGGTGCGTCGGGCGCCGCTGTCCGAGACGGGCATCGGGCTGTTCGGCGACGACACCGTGTGGCAGAACTGGCTGGACCGGACCCCCTTCTAGCAACGACGGGCTTCCGGCAACGGGGCGCGCCGCACACGGTACTTTGCACCCATGACCACATCGGAGATCGCCACCGTTCTGGCGTGGCATGACGCCCTCAACGCCTCCGACGTCGACACCCTGGTCGCGTTGTCCAGCGACGACATCGACATCGGCGACGCCCACGGGGCCGCCCAGGGCCACGAGGCGCTGCGCAACTGGGTCGCGTCCCGCCGTGAGACGGCCGAGGTCGGCCGGATGTACGTGCACGACGGCGTCGTGGTCGTCGAGCAGAAGATCGACGATCCCGACGAACCCGGCGCAGGCGCAGTCGCCGCCTCGGCGTTCCGGGTGGTCCACGATCACGTCACCTCGGTGTTCCGCCACCACGACCTGGCGTCGGCGCTGGTGGCCACCGAACTCACCGAGTCCGACCTCGTCCAGTAGGAGACACGCATGCGGGGAATCATCCTGGCCGGGGGATCCGGCACGCGCCTGCACCCGATCACCCAGGGGATCAGCAAGCAGTTGCTGCCGGTGTACGACAAACCGATGATCTATTACCCGCTGTCCACGCTGATGATGGCCGGGATCCGCGACATCCTGGTGATCACCACCCCGCATGACGCGGCGGGCTTTCAGCGGCTCCTGGGCGACGGCGCGCAGTTCGGCATCAACCTGCGCTACGTGACCCAGGAGCGCCCCGACGGCCTGGCGCAGGCCTTCGTCCTGGGCGCCGACCACATCGGCAACGATTCGGTGGCACTGGTGCTGGGCGACAACATCTTCTACGGGCCGGGGTTGGGTACCAGCCTGAGCCGGTTCCAATCTCTGGATGGCGGAGCGATTTTCGCGTACTGGGTGGCCAACCCGTCGGCCTATGGTGTCGTCGAGTTCAGCGCCGACGGCACGGCGCTGTCGCTGGAGGAGAAGCCCGCCACGCCGAAGTCGCAGTACGCGGTCCCCGGTTTGTACTTCTACGACAACGACGTGATCGAGATCGCCAAGGGGCTCGAGAAGTCCGACCGCGGCGAGTACGAGATCACCGGGGTCAACCAGATCTACCTGAACCGGGGCCGGCTCAAGGTCGAGGTGCTTGCCCGCGGGACGGCGTGGTTGGACACCGGCACCTTCGACTCGTTGCTGGACGCCAGCGACTACGTCCGCACGCTGGAACGGCGCCAAGGTCTCAAGGTCAGCGTCCCCGAGGAGATCTCCTGGGCGCAGGGGTGGATCAGCGACGACGAGCTGGCCGCGCGTGCGCGCACCCTGGTCAAGTCCGGCTATGGCGGCTACCTGCTGGAACTGTTGGAACAGCGGCGCTGACGCCCGAGGGTTTTGCCAGCACCGCGGCGACCGCCGTCGTCAACGGCACCGACAGCGCCAGCGCGATGCCGCCCACCGCGGCCCGGGCCACCTCGATGGCCACACTCTCGCTCATCAGCACATCACCGAGCGAGCGGTTCGCCACGCTGAACAGCAGCAGCAGCGGCAGCGAGGTCCCGGCGTAGGCCAGCATCAGCGTGTACACGGTGCTGGCGATGTGGTCGCGGCCCACCCGGATCGCACCCAGGAAGATGGCGCGTCGCGAACTCTGGCCGCCCAGATTCGCCAGCTCGAACACGGTCGAGGCCTGCGTCACGGTCACGTCGTTGAGCACTCCGAGGGACCCGATGATGAACCCCGCCAGCAGCAGCCCGCTGATCGACACATGGCCCAGGTAGGCGGCGACCTGAGCGTTCTGCTCGTCTGAAAGCCCGGTGAGATGTGCCAAATCGATTGCCGCCCAGGATAATGCCGCCGCCAGCAGCAGCGAGGACAGGGTGCCCAGCAGTGCGGCGCTGGTCCGCAGGCTCACCCCGTGCGCCAGGTAGATCACCACGTAGAGGATCGCTGCCGAGGCCACCAGCGCCACGGGCACCGCGGGTGCGCCGTCGCGCAGCGCCGGCAGCAGGAACACCACCAGGACAGCGAACGCGACCACGATGCCGACCAGGGCGAGCAGGCCCCGCCAGCGGGCCACTGCGACGATCACCACCGCGAACACGAGCGCGAGCGCGACCAGCGGCCAGCCCCGCTCGAAGTCGTAGAACGCATAGCTGGTCGCGCCCCGGTCGTCGACCTGGCGGATCAGCCGGACCTGATCGCCGGGCGCCAGCCGGGGCTGATCAGGCCCAGGGGAGGCTTCGAGCACGGTGTCGGCACCGGCGTTGGGTCCGGAATCGATTGCCACCAGGGTTGACGCACACTGCCCGGCGCCCGGGATGCCGGTCAGCGGCGCAGTGGTGAGCACCTGACCGGCCGAAGGGCTGCCGCAGGCGCCCAGCGCGCTGGACAGCACATGTCCGCGCTCGGTGGTCACCGCGCCGCCGGACGCGTTGCCCAACGGCATCGGGATGTCGACGTGCTGGCGGCTCGGCCAGAGTAAGACCGCACCGGCGAGCACGGCCACCCCGATGCCGACCAGCAGCCCGACCACGATCTTGGCCGGCAGCGGGCCCAGCGGCGACGGGCCGCGCGACACGTCGTGTGAGTGGTGGTGCGGGTGTACGTGCGTCACCCGCACCACGTTAGAGCGGTCTACCTCCGGTAGCCGACCAGGAAGTTACCCAGACGCTCGATTGCCGCCGCCAGGTCGCGGGCCCACGGCAGCGTCACGATGCGCAGGTGATCCGGTGCCGGCCAGTTGAATCCGGTGCCCTGGGTGACCAGGATCTTTTCCTGCAGCAGCAGGTCGAGGACCAGCTGCTCGTCGTCTTCGATGTCGTAGATTTCCGGGTCGAGGCGCGGGAACGCGTACAGCGCGCCCTGCGGCTTCACGCAGGACACGCCGGGGATCTGGTTGAGCTTCTCCCAGGCGAGGTCGCGCTGTTCGAGCAGCCGGCCGCCGGGCAGCACCAAGTCCTCGATGCTCTGGTGGCCGCCGAGGGCGACCTGGATGCCGTGCTGGGCGGGCACGTTGGGACACAGCCGCATGTTGGCCAGCAGGCTGATGCCCTCGATGAAGCTGCCGGCATGGTCCTTGGGCCCGGTGATCGCCAGCCAGCCGGCCCGGTAGCCCGCGACCCGATACGCCTTGGACAGGCCGTTGAACGTCAGGCACAGCATGTCGGGTGCCAGCGCGGCCACGCTGATGTGCTCGGCGTCGTCGTAGAGGATCTTGTCGTAGATCTCGTCGGCGAGCAGCAGCAGCTGGTGACGGCGCGCCAGGTCGACCATCTGGGTCAGGACCTCACGGCTGTACACCGCGCCCGTCGGGTTGTTCGGGTTGATCACGACCAGCGCTTTGGTGCGCTCGGTGATCTTGGACTCCAGGTCGGCGAGGTCGGGCTGCCAGCCCTGGGTCTCGTCGCACAGATAGTGCACGGGCGTGCCGCCGGCCAGGGAGGTCGACGCCGTCCACAGCGGGTAGTCCGGCGACGGGATCAACACCTGGTCGCCGTTGTCGAGCAGGGCCTGCAGCGTCATCGTGATCAGCTCAGAGACGCCGTTGCCCAGGTAGACATCGTCGACGTCGAACCGGGGGAACCCCTCGACCAGCTCGTAGCGGGTGACCACCGCACGCCGGGCCGGCAGGATGCCCTGGGAGTCGGAGTAGCCCTGGGCGTACGGCAGCGCCTGGATCATGTCGCGCACGATGACGTCGGGCGCCTCGAACCCGAACGGCGCCGGGTTGCCGATGTTGAGCTTGAGGATGCGGTGCCCTTCGGCCTCCAGCCGCGCGGCGTGCTGGTGTATCGGGCCGCGGATCTCGTACAGGACGTCCTGCAGCTTCGACGACTGCGCGAGCACCCGTTGCCGGTGATGACCGGTAGTTTGCACAGGCAGTTGGTGAGTTGTCACCTCACCATGGTGCCACCACTGTCCACCGATATTGTGCTGACCGGCGTCGATCGGGTGGTCACCGCTTCCCGGGCGGCCGGGCACCGCGGGCGATGCCCAACCCCTTGACGGGCGGTGCGGAGGTTTCCGGCTCGTTCCCGGGCTTGGCCTCGGGCTTGTTCTGGGGATTGTTCTCGACGCTGTCCGGCGCTTTCTCCTGTGCCTGTGCCTGTGCCTGTGCCTGTGTTGCGGGCGCGGCCTTCTTCGCGCCGGGCCGCTTGGCGCCGGCGGCAATTCCCAGGCCCTTGACGGGCGCGGCGGGGGCCTGCGACTCGGCTTCGGCTTTGTCCTCGGCGCTGTCCGGTGCCTTCTCCGGTGCCTGTGCCTGTGCCTGTGCCTGTGTTGCGGGCACGGCCTTCTTGGCGCCGGGCCGCTTGGCGCCGCCGGCGATGCCCAGGCCCTTGGCGGGGGCGGCCTTGGCGGGGGCGGCCTTGGCGGGCTCCTCGGCTGTGGCCGTCGCCTCCGCGGGTGCGGCAGGCGCGGCGGCGGCCTCGGCCTTGGGTACGGGCTTCGGCTTGGGCTTGGGTTCGGCCTTCTCCGCGGCTTCGGCGGCCGCGCCCTTCGCCGGCAGCGTGGCCTTGTCGTACTCGAGCGACGCGAGCAGGATCTGCGCGACGTCCATCACCTCGACGCCCTCGCGGCCGGCCTCCTCCTGCCGGTCGTTGACGCCGTCGGTGACCATCACCCGGCAGAACGGGCAGGCGGTGGCGACGGTCGCGGCCCCGGTGGCCAGGGCCTCGTCGACGCGTTCGTGGTTGATCCGCTTGCCGATGTGCTCTTCCATCCACATCCGCGCGCCGCCCGCGCCGCAGCAGAAGCTGCGCTCGGCGTGCCGCGGCATCTCGGTGAGCGTGGCCCCGGCGGCCCCGATCAGCTCGCGCGGGGCCTCGTACACCTTGTTGTGCCGACCCAGATAGCAGGGGTCGTGGTAGGTGATGTCCTGGGACACCGGGCTGACCGGGACCAGCTTGTTGTCGCGGATGAGCCGGTTGAGCAGCTGGGTGTGGTGCAGCACCGAGTAGTTGGCGCCGAGTTGGCGGTACTCGCGACCCAGGGTGTTGAAGCAGTGCGGGCAGGTGACGACGATCTTGCGGTCGACGGTCTCCACCCCCTCGAACACCCCGTCCAAGGTCTCGACGGCCTGCTGGGCGAGCTGCTGGAACAGGAACTCGTTGCCCGAGCGGCGCGCGGAGTCGCCGTTGCAGGACTCTCCGGCGCCCAGCACCAGGTACTTCACCCCGGCGACCGCCAGCAGTTCGGCGACGGCCTTGGTGGTCTTCTTGGCCCTGTCGTCGTAGGCGCCGGCGCAGCCCACCCAGAACAGGTACTCGTAGCCGTCGAAGCTCTCCACGTCCCGGCCGTAGACGGGAACATCGAAGTCGACCTCGTCGATCCAGTTGGTGCGGTCCGACGCGTTCTGCCCCCACGGGTTGCCCTTGTTCTCCAGGTTCTTGAAGAGCATCGACAGCTCGGAGGGAAACTCCGACTCCATCATCACCTGGTAGCGGCGCATATCAATGATGTGATCGACGTGCTCGATGTCGACCGGGCACTGCTCGACACAGGCCCCGCAGCTCACGCAGGACCACAGCACGTCGGGATCGATCACGCCACCCTGCTCGGCGGTGCCGACCAGCGGACGTGCCGCCTGCTCGGGGCCGTGGCCGGGTACCCGGCCGAACCCGGACTCGGGCACATGGTGGCCCTGTTCGTGAGTCGATTCGAGGTCGAGTCCCTCGAGTGGCTGCGCCTGCTTCTCGCCCAGGATGTAGGGCGCCTTGGCCATCCAGTGGTCGCGTAAATCCATGATGACGAGCTTGGGCGACAGCGGCTTGCCGGTGTTCCAGGCTGGGCACTGCGACTGGCAACGGCCGCATTCGGTGCAGGTCGCGAAGTCCAGCATCGCCTTCCAGCTGAAGTCCTCGATCTTGCCGCGGCCGAACCGTGCGTCGTCGGGCGGGTTCTCGAAGTCGATCGGCCTGCCGTCGGCCTCGATCGGCAGCAGCGGGCCCAGCCCGTCGGGCAACCGCTTGAAGATCACGTTGATCGGCGCCGTGAAAATATGCAGGTGCTTGGAGTGCAACACGATGACCAGGAAAGCCAGCATGACCGCGATGTGCGCCAGCAGCGCCGCCGTCTCGATGATCTCGTTGGCCGGTTGGCCGAGCGGACGCAGGATCGCGCCGGACAGCTGCGACAGGAACGCGCCCTTGTCGTAGGGCAGGGTGCCGTTGTTCACCGCCGACCCGCGGACCAGCACGTAGGTCCAGATGACGTTGAAGATCATGAACAGGACCAGCCACGCCCCGCCATTGTGCGAGCCGTAGAACCGTGAGCTGCGCCCGATCTCGCGTGGGTTGCGGACGGTGCGGATGATCGCGAAGGTCGTGATGCCGAGGAAGACGGCGGTGGCGAAAAAGTCCTGCAGGAAGCCCAGCGCGTCCCAGCGCCCGATGATCGGGATGTGGAAGTTGGCCTGGAACAGGAATCCGTAGGCCTCGATGTAGACCGTGAGCAGGATGAAAAATCCCCACATGGTGAAAAAGTGCGCCAGGCCGGGGATCGACCATTTCAGCAGGCGGCGCTGCCCGAAGACCTCGGAGATCTCCGTCCAGACCCGTCGGCCGGGGTCGTCGGTGTGTCCGGGGGCCGGCTGTCCGGAGGTGGTGAGCTTGAACAGCCACCAGACCCGCCGGGCGGCCAGTGCGAACACGACCAGAGTCATGCCCATGCCCACTGTCAGTCTGATGAGCATCTGCGTGGTCACAGAAGGTCTCCCCAATGCATCGTTGATTCAGCCTGCTCGATTTGCCTGCTTAGCCCTGCTCATAGTGGCATCCCCGGGGCTTTCGACGCGAGAAAGGGTGCCCTAACTTTGCCTCCGACGGTGCCCCTGGCCTGCGGTTGCGGCCGTCCCGGGGCGGATTCGCCGGAACGCGGCGGTCACTGTCCGTCGATGGCGGCGGCGTTGGCGCCAGACGTCGGCTCGAGGCTGGGCGTCGCCTGATCACTCGTGGGCGCGCGCGGTGTCGTCGTGATCGCCTGCTCTGTCGTGCTCGGCGCGGTCGCCGTGGTGCCGGTGGTCGTGGGGGCTTGGGTCGCGGTCGTGGTTGCTGTGGTTACCGGTGCCGACGTGGTGGTGGTCGGTGCCGTGGTGGTCGGTGCGCTGGTGCTCGGTGCCGTAGTGGTGGTCGGCGCGCTGGTGCTCGGTGCGGCAGCGGTGGTGGTGGTCGGCGCGGTGGACGGGGACGGCGGCGGGATGACCGACACGGTGGGGCTGTTGTTCGGCCCGGTCACGGTCACGGTCTGCGGCGTCGGTGTCGGCGTCGGCGGGCCTGGCCGACCCGGTTTGTCGCGGCCCAGTGTGAGCGCGAGCAGCACGGCGAGCAGAACGGCGGCTCCCGCGCCAGCCAGGCTCAACACCAGCGCGCTGCGCTTGTACCACGGCAGCGGCGCATCTTGGCCGGCGTCGTCGGCCCGGGGCTCGCGCCCGTAACCGCCGGTGTACTCGGGACCGGTGTAGGGGACCACGTCTTCCTCGTTGTCCTCCTCGTCGGCGTCTTGGGACCAGGCCACCGGTTGGTAGTCGTCCGGGTTGCCGGCGACAGCCCCCGCGGCTCGGGTCATGTCATCGGGCGCGGCGCCGACCATCTCGGTGGGGTTCTCGACGACCGGGCCGGCCGCGGTCGGGACTGCCGCCGGCGCCCGCTGCTCGCCGAGCAGCGCCGCGCCGATCGCGGCGCTGTATCCGGGCTTCGGTGCGACCAGGACCGGCAACCCCAGCCGCCCCGACAGCCGCGTCGTGATCAACGGAATCTCGGCGCCGCCCCCGACGACCGCCACGGCGGCCACCCGGGACCGGGCAATCCCGTTGCGTTGCAACGCTTCTGCGACGGTGTCGAGGAAACTGTCCAGCGGTTCGGAGATGAGCTGCTCGAGGTCGGCACGGGTCAGCCGGGCCTGGTCGCCGGATGCCGCGGGGACTCCGGGGACGGTGGCCGCGGCGGCCGTCGACAGTTGTTCCTTGGCATACCGGCACTGGCCGAGCAGTCGGGTCAGCGATCCCATCGCCATCGTCGCGTCGCCCTCGGGTGCGGCCCTCCGCACCTGACCGAGGATGAGCCGGTCGATCCCGTCGCCGGAGAAGTCGGTGTAGTGCAGCGACGGCGCGAGCTGCCGGAAGTCCGATCCCGCATCGCTGAGCGTGACGCTGGTGCCGCCGGCGCCGAAGTCGCAGACGACCACGACCCCGGCGGTCGGCAGCCCAGGCCCGACCCGCAGGGCCGCGAGCGCCGTCGTGGCGTCGGAGAGCAGCAGCGGGGGCACGCCGCGGGACGCCAGGTCGGGCTGGGCGAAGAACTCCTCGCGCAGCGCGTTGACCTGGGCCTGCGACCAGTACGCCGGCACCGCGACCGTGATCGGGGTTCCCGAGCCGACCGTGCGGGCCATCGCCTCGATCGCCTCGACGGTCAACACCTCGCCGAGGTATTTCGTCCCGTCGGCCGCCACCAGCGGAGCCCGGTCGCCGACCCGTTCGACGAAGCCCCGCAGCACCAGCCCGGGCTCGGTGAGGTTCGGGTTCTCCTGCGGCACGCCGACCTCGGTTGCCCGGCGCTCGTAGAGCGTCACCACGGCGCTGCGGCGCACCGGAGCCCCGCCCGGGTGGGCTGCGACCAGGTTGGCCACCCCGATCGACAACCCCAGCGACTCGCTCATCTGGCACCCCTGCGTCCGTTGTCAGCCGCCCGCCGCGGATTGCAGCGAGTCTAAGGGTGTGGGCGGTCCATGGCCCCGGTGACGCGGCGGTGTGCCTCAGGGCAGGCCGGGCGGCAGCGTGATCACCGTCGGCACCTCCGGGATGGTGATCTCCGACGGCAGGTGCGGCAGGTGATGATGTCGCGGCGGGGCGCTCTGGCGCGTCGGCTGCGGGGCGGGATGCTGCGCTGGTGGTGGCGCCGGCGCGGCCGAGCTGCCGGTGGTCGTGGTGGTCGTGGTGGTCGTCGTGGTCGTGGGTGAGGGGGTGCTGGTCGTGCTGGTCGACGGGGCGTTGCCACTGCCCTGGTCGCCGTCGATCAATTCGACGATGCCGAAGACGATCAGCCCGATCAGGATCAGGACGAGTACCACCCAACCCGCCAGGAGCGCGGGCCTGCGGTACCAGAGGGCCGGCTCTTCTGCCTGGTCGAAAGTGTCGGAGGCCGACGGTGGGCCCTGCGGCGGGTGTGCGCCCGAACCCCACGTGGCATGCTCGGTCGGTTCGTTGTGAAAATCGTCGGGTGGACCGTAGGGTGCCACGGCTCCGATGCTACGGGCGCCGGGAACGTTGCCGTCGCCGCCGTCCGGACGAACCGCTGCTCAGAACGTGTCGACCTGCTCGACGCTGACGAACATGCCGTGGCCGGTTTTGTCGTTGGTGAAGCGGGTGCCCTCGGGGGTGGCACTGATCGTCCAGCCCTGCGCCTCGTAGGTCTTGTAATCGATCGCGACGGTCGGGATGGCGCCCAGATTGCCCAGCACCCACTGCACGGCGCCACCCGCGGTGATGCTGACGCCGTTGGCGTGCTCGCCGTCCTTGAGTGGGGAGTCGGTGAACGGCGCCTCGCAGCCCACGGTGTCCTTGTTGATCTGGCACCGCGTCTGGCCGGACTTGGTTTCGATGAACACGTAACCGTTGTCGTCGGGGCGCAGCGGGATGGCGCCGGACGGCGTGGTCGGCCCGGTGGGAGCCGGCGGAGCGGTGGCCGACGGTGCCGGGCCCGGCGTGGGAAAGCGTGGTTCCACGGGCCCCGCACCCGGCGCGGCGACCGGTCTGCCCTCGATGCTGGAACTGCAGCCGGAGATCGGCAGGGCGCTCACCAGCACGGGTGAGAGCAGCAGCGAACCACCGGCCAGACCCCACCGTGCCTTCTGCCACAACCCCACGAGCTGCTCCTGAACCTGTCAAATACCGGATTCAGATTATTCACCGAAGTTGTGCGGGCTCCTGCGGTGACGCGCCCGCGGATGCCGGCGAATCGGCCACGATCGATGACAGGTCTGATGTCATCATCGGAGAGTGGGGTTACCGCAGTCGACACCTCCGCCCCGGCACGTGGGAATCGTGCTGGCCGCCGGAGCGGGGCGGCGGTACGGCAAGCCGAAGGTCCTGGTCGAGGGCTGGCTGGCCATCGCGGTCGGCGCACTGCGCGACGGGGGCTGCACCGACGTCGTCCTGGTGCTCGGCGCCGCCGCGGTGCCGACCCCTGCCGGGGTCACCGCGATCACGGCGTCGCGCTGGCGCGAGGGGCTGAGCGCGTCGGTGCGCGCGGGTCTGGCCGCGGCAGACCGCATGAGCGCCGACTACGCGGTGCTGCACGTCGTGGACACCCCCGACGTCGGACCCGCCGTGGTGGCGCGGGTGCTCGGGCGCGTGGCCGGCTCGGAAAGCGGCCTGGTGCGCGCGGTCTTCGGCGGCAGGCCGGGGCATCCGGTGGTGCTCGCGCGCCGGCACTGGCCCGCGGTGCTGGCCCGGCTGGCCGGGGACCAGGGCGCGGGGGCCTACCTGCGCGACAGGCCCGACGTCGATAACGTCGAGTGTGGCGACCTCGCCGGCGGCGAGGACATCGACGATCCGGCGTAGCGGGCGTCCGCCGGGCCGGGGTGTAACTTGGTAAGGCAAGGCTTAACTATTGTCAGGATGTGTCAGTGCGAAATCGGACGCGTAGCGGGGCGCGCCAATCCACTTCAGCGAGCGTGCTCGCCGAAGTGGCGCCGGGTCGACGGGCAACCGTAGTCGGCATGGTCTCGGACGCGAGGCCCGCCGTGGCGCAGCGTCTGGTGCAGCTGGGTTTTCGGCCCGCAGCTCACGTCGACGTGATCCGTCGCGCGCCGCTGGGGGACCCGACCATCTACCGGGTCCAGGACACCGAGCTGTGCCTGCGCAGCCGCGAAGCGCGGCTCATCGAAGTCGTTCCGGAAGCCGCTCGATGACCTCGTGCCACGACCACGGCGGCGCCGCGGTCACCGTCACCGGCGCCCCGCGGGTGGCCCTGGTCGGCAGTCCCAACGCCGGCAAGACCAGTGTGTTCAACCACCTGACCGGATTGCGCGCCAAGACCGCCAACTACCCGGGCGTGACCGTGGGGCGCAGCGTCGGCACCGCCACCACCGTGGATGGCCTCACGATCGCGGTGGAGGACCTGCCCGGCACCTACAGCCTCGAACCGATCAGCCCCGACGAGCAAGTGGTGGCCGAGACCTTGGCCGGCGGTTTCGCCGGCACGGGCCGACCGGATGCGATCGTGCTCGTTGCCGACGTCACCACCCTGCGCCGCTCGATCATGCTGGTGGCGCAGGTGCTGCGGCTCGACCTGCCGTGTCTGCTGGTGTTGACCATGGGCGACGAATTGACCGCCCGGGGTGGCCGGATCGACGTCGACGCGTTGTCGGCGGCGCTGGGAATCCCGGTGGTCGCGGTCGTCGGGCACCGCGGCTCGGGCATCGATGCGCTGCGCGCCCGGCTCGCGTCCTTGGACCGGTGGCCGCGGCCGGCGGTGATGCCCCCGGTCGACCACGATGCCGTCGACGCCTGGGGAAAATCGGTGCTACAGGCCGCGGATTACCTTGCGCCGCAACCTGATCGACGCACCTCCGGGATCGACGCGGTGGTTCTGCACCCGCTGTGGGGTGTCGTCATCTTCTTCGCGGTGATGTTCGGCTTCTTCCAGATCGTCTTCGCCGCCGGCGCGCCGCTGCAGGACTGGGTCAGCCAGGGCTTCAGCTGGCTGGGCGAGCAGGTGACCGGCCGCACCGGAAACAACGTGGTGGGCCGGCTGGTGAGCCAGGGGCTGATCGGCGGCGTGGGCACCGTGCTGCAGTTCATCCCGCAGATCATGTTGCTGTTCATGCTCATCGCGGTGCTGGAGAACGTCGGTTACATGTCGCGAGCCGCGTTCCTCATGGACAAGGTGATGGCCAGGACCGGCCTGGAGGGCCGCGCGTTCGTGGCGATGCTGTCGTCGTTCGCGTGCGCGATCCCGGGGATCATGGCCACTCGCACCCTGCCCTCGTCGCGGGACCGCATCGCCACGATCATCAGCGCACCGCTGATGACCTGCTCGGCGCGGCTGCCGGTGTTCACCTTGCTGGTCGGCATGCTGATCGCGCCGCAAACACGCTGGTGGGGCCTCAACGCGCAGGGCGCCACCATGTTCGTGCTGTATCTGGCCGGCGGCACCTCGGCGCTGCTGGCCGCCTGGCTGTTCAAGTCGACCATCCTGCGCAGCGATCTGCTGCCGTTCACGATGGAGCTGCCGCCCTACCGCTTTCCCTCGGCGAAGACGGCCCTCGTCGCGATGTGGAGCGCGGCAAAGCTGTTCCTGCGCAAGGCCGGGACCATCATCCTGGGCACGTCGTTGCTCCTGTGGGTGCTGCTCAATCTGCCGGCGCGGGAGGACGAGACCGCGCAGATGTCGCCGCCGCAGGCTGCCGCCTACGTGATCGACCACAGCTATGCCGCCGATCTGGGCAAGGCGGTGGCGCCGGTGTTCGCGCCGCTGGGTTTTGACTGGCGCACCAATATCGCGCTGCTCGGCTCCCTTTCGGCGCGCGAGGTGTTCGTCTCCACACTCGGGCAGGTGGCAGCGGCCACCAATCCCGACGACCCGCGCGAGGCGCTGGCCACCATGACCGACGATGCCGGCCACCGGGTGTTCACCGCGCCGACCGTGATCGCGCTGCTGGCGTACTTCGTCTACGCGCTGCAGTGCATGTCCACCGTCGCGGTCATGCGCCGCGAGACCAACTCCTGGCGCTGGCCCGCTGTCGCATTCTCCTACATGTTCGTCCTGGCCTGGACGATGGCGTTCACCGCACGCGCGATCGCGATAGGCCTGGGCGCGTGATCCCGATGCATGCCACGGCCACCGCCAACCCGCAGCGGCTGCGCTGGGTGGTCCCGCCCGACCGGCTGCCGCCTCGCGGCACGGTGCGGCAGGCCCCGGGTCGGCTCGGTGGGCTGCTCGAAGCCGGGGTGATCGAGGAGCTCACGGTGCGCCCGGCCGACATCGTGATCACGCTGGGCCCGGCCCACAGCTGGCGTGAGTGGGGCGACGGCGTCCGCGCCGCGCTCGGCGAGGCACTGGCCGACCGGGCCGGCTGGCGGGTCGAATGTTCGCCGGATTCCACCGCCGAGCTGGCCGGCGTGGTCCGGGAGTTGCTCACCGGGCCCATCGGTGCGCTTGCGCGTTCGCACGGCGGGACGATCGAGCTGGTGTCGGTGGACGGACTGGACGTGACCGTGCGCATGTCGGGCGCCTGCCGCGGGTGCGCGGCCGCGGGGGTCACGCTGCACGACAAGCTCGAGGGCGAGCTGCGCCGACGGGTCGACGAGCGGGTCACGGTTTACGGCGAGAAGCGTTCTGGTCCAGCGTTATTCGGGAAAAAACTGCTTTCGTTATGGGTTCGATAGGAACGCGACGATACCCCTCGATGCTGCTGCCCCGCCGAAAAGACCTGTCGGCCTGCGCCTATGACGGCAAGCGGTAGGGCGCCGAGTTTCGTGCTCTACGATGTCCGATGTGGATGTCTACGACGCGGTGCAGTCGCGGCAGTCGATCCACGGCTTCACCGATCACCCGGTGGACACGGACGTTCTTGCGAGAGTCTTGACCGCCGCGGCACGCGCTCCATCGGGAGGCAACCTGCAGCCTTGGCACATCTACGTGGTTTCCGGCGCTCGGCTCGCTGAGCTGAAGCGGCGAATCGCAGAGCGGGTTGCGAGTGGGGATCAGGGCGACCCGTTGGAATTCGCGATGTATCCGAATCCGTTGGAAGCGCCCTATCGGGAACGCCTGGCAGATCTCGGGGAACGCAAATATGGCGCCTTGGGCATCGCGCGTGATGATCACGCCGCGCGCGCCAGGGCGCGCGCCGAGAATTGGAACTGCTACGGTGCCACGACGGCATTGTTTTGCTATCTGGACCGCGATATGCCGCCGCCGCAATGGGCCGACGCAGGAATCTACCTGCAGACCGTGATGCTCTTGCTGCGGTCAGAAGGGCTGCACAGCTGTCCGCAGATCGCGTGGGCGGAATATCATCGCACCGTTGCCGAGGTCATCGCACCACCATCGCAACGTATTTTGTTCTGCGGCATGTCGATTGGATTTGTCGATCCGTCGGTGCCGCGGCCGCGGACACCTCGAGCTCCGCTGTCGGAGACTGTCACCTTTTTGCAGTAAGCGCCTCACAGCGAGTTGCCTGCCGATGGGTAGTCGGCACGGGGTGGCGCAGAGCTGCCACCCGATGCCGGTGCCGGTCGAAAAAAGCCGACCTCCACTCCGCGAATATCGCACTGACCCACTGCATCCGCGACCACCGACGGCTCCCTCTCGGATCTACTCGGGCAGAACGTATTTGAGCCGCTTCGTGAAGCCGGCCGCGGCAGTTGGCGGCGCTACGACGTTCCGTCCGTCCCGGGGGTGCCGCCGAAGAGGCCGGCGGTGCCGCCGGTGCCCCCGGTGCCACCGTTGACACCGTCATTGCCGCCATTGCCGCCGTTGCCGTAGAGCGCCGCTTCGGACATCCCGTTCATGGTCACCCCGGCGTTGCCGCCGTTGCCGCCGTTGGCGG